>JASHRP010000014.1 GCA_030037375.1 Bryobacteraceae bacterium
CGACGTGGCGGAATACGCCGCAAAGCTCTGCGGGGACCTTATTTGCCGATTTGAAGGAGCCGGTGAGCGCAAATCCGGAGGTCGAGAAGGCGCTGGCGGATTCGCATTACAAGCTGGAACGCGTCTACACCGTCGCGTACATCGCGCATACTCCGTTGGAGCCTCGCGCGGCGTTAGCGAGTTGGGAAAACAACAAATTGACGGTGTGGACCGGAACGCAGAGGCCGTTCGGCGGCCGCAGCGAGCTCGCGCAAGCTTTTCGAATTCCGGAAGAAGACGTGCGGGTGATGATGCCGGATACGGGCTCAGGCTACGGCGGCAAACACACCGGCGACGCAGCTCTAGAGGCGGCTCGGCTGGCGAAGACCGCAGGCAAACCGGTCAAGGTGACGTGGACTCGAGAGGAGGAGTTCACGTGGGCCTACTTCCGGCCGGCGGGTGTGATGGACGTTCGCGCCGGAGCCGATGCCAAGGGCAAGCTAACCGCATGGGAGTTTCACAACTACAACTCCGGAAACTCCGGAATGAATACGTATTATGATGTCCCGAGCCAGGCCAAGCGGGTAGAGTTTCACAATACGAAATCTCCGCTACGGCAGGGATCGTATCGCGGCCTGGCCGCGACCGCGAACCACTTCGCGCGTGAAGCGCACATGAATGAGCTGGCCGGCGTCGCCGGAATAGATCCGCTGGAGTTCCGGCTAAAGAACCTGAGCGACGCGCGGGTGCTAGCCGTACTTCAAGCCGCCGCGGATAAGTTTGGTTGGGGCAAACGGAAAGCGGCTGCAGGGACAGGATTCGGCGTTGCGGCTGGATTTGAGAAGGGCGGCTACGTGGCGACTTGCGCGGAGGTGGCGATGGAGCCCGGGCGAGAGCCGCGCGTCGTGCGATTGACGGAGGCATTTGAGTGCGGCGCCATCGTCAATCCCGATCATCTCCACGCGCAAGTGGAGGGCGCGATGATCATGGGCATCGGCGGCGCGCTATTCGAGGCGATCGACTTCGCCGACGGCAAGATCCTGAATCCGCACTTGTCGCGCTATCGCGTTCCTCGTTTCCGCGACGTGCCTCCGCAGATCGATGTCGTGCTGGTCGACCGCAAGGATCTACCTTCGGCCGGCGCTGGCGAGACGCCGATCGTAGGAGTCGCGCCCGCGATTGCCGGGGCGATTCACGTGGCGACGGGAGAGTGGCGGCGGTCGCTGCCGATGCTTGCGACCGCCGCGTCAAACTCCGGCCAATCCGGCGGAGCTGCGTTTTAAACAACCGGTAGTTCTCACCTAAGCGACCTCAGCTAAGCCCCGGCGGCGGAAGATCTCGACGCACCCGATGATTTTTGCGCGGAAATGCTCAGCATCCCATTGTCGAGGGTGGCCGTTACCTGACTGGTGTCGATGGATGAAGGCAGGTCAAAACGGCGATACATCGTGCGCGTATCGAGGTCATTAAAAAGAGTGCGATCTTGCAAGCTTGTGCCTTGGCGACTTGTTGCGGCTCGAACGACAATCGAGTTTGACATCGCGATGACTTCCGTGCTGTTCGAATCGCAACCTGGCAGAGCGACTTGAACCTGGAATTGTTGATCGTTTTCCATTAACTGCGAATTAGGCACGCTAAATAGGTCCCGCTCGGCTTGCGTCCAGTTACTGGAAGCATCGCCACTCCCGCTCCCATTCTGGGATAGCTGGAACGCGCGGTTTCGAATGGCGGTCGAGATGCTATTTAAGCTATCGAGCGTGTTGTTGTCGGCCTTTCGGACGGCGATTTTAGACATGGTAGGATCTCCTACCTTTTAAGTGGGCGCGAAGGCCAACTTCTCTATGGAACAATCACCGCCGCGCCATCCACGGCATCGTTCTTGAGCGCCAAAAGCGCGTCATTAGCCTGGACTAGGGGAAAAACTGTAACACGCGGCCGCAGGTTTATTTCGGAGGCCAATTCAAGGAAGTCTCGGGCGTCGGCGCGGGTCATGTTGGCAACACTGCGAATCTGGCGCTCACCCCACAGGAGACTGTCGTAATCGAACTGCGGAATGCGGTCCAGGTGAATGGCGTTGATCGCCAAGACGCCGCCTTTGCGGAGGCTCGATAACGCGGCGATCACGACATCGCCGCTGGGCGCGAAGGTGATCGCTCGATCGAGCGCCACCGGAGGGCGATCGCGTTCCGCGCCGACCCAGGTCGCGCCCAACTCGGACGCCAGCCTGCGATGCGACTCGCCACGAGTGCTCACATAAATTTCGCAATGCCAGGCTTTGAGAACCGGCAGAGCCAGATGGGCTGACGCTCCGAACCCGAATAAACCCACGCGCTCGCCCGGCTCGACACCCGCAACCCGGAGGCTGCGGAAACCGATGATTCCGGCGCACAGTAACGGCGCAGCCGCGAGATCATCGAGCGATTCGGGCAACGGCACGGTGAAATCCGCGCGCGCAAAGGCGAATTGGGCGTAGCCGCCGTCAACGCTGTAACCGGTGAAGGTCGGCGCGTCGCACAAGTTTTCCTGCTCGCGGCGG
>JASHRP010000015.1 GCA_030037375.1 Bryobacteraceae bacterium
GGCCAACATTGAGCGCTGCGGCGTGCATCATTTGCGTCACGACCAAGACGATATCGTCTCCGCGCACCAGGTCCTGGGCCATCATCGCCGCCGTCTCGAACAGGGACCGGTGGGAGTGCGTCACGCCCTTAGGCCGTGCCGTGGTGCCGGAGGTATACAGGATCACCGCAGGTTGATCCGGATCGAGAGCGGGCAAGCACGAGGCGCTCGAATCCGTCGCTGGCAGGCTTGGCAAGGCTCCCCGAATTGGGCATCCCGTTCCGGACTGCTCCGCCGCGGACGCTAGCGCAGGTTCGCTAAAGCAAATCTTTGACTGCGAATGATCCAGAATGTAGCCGATTTCAGACGGTTTCAAACGTGTGTTGACGGTAACCGCAATAAGCTCGGCTTTGAACACGCCGAAGAAAAGCTGTACTGCCTCGATCGAATTCGGCCAATGCAAGGCCACGCGATCGCCCGATTTTAGTCCTTGATCGAGAAACCATCGCGCGAGCGCCGTGGAAGTCCGGTCCAGTTCCCGGTAAGACATGGATCTGTCGCCGCACAACAGAGCCGTGCTGAGCGGTTTTTCCGCCGCATGAGCGCGAAGCCGGTCGCAGAGATTCATGTTACGCAAGCTAGTATACGCTTTCAGTTTCTGGCCTCTGTGAAAGGCCGGTGGGCGCTCCGTGGAACCTTGGTAAAATCTTGCCTGAGACTGCGGTGAAAGAATTTCCGCCATTTAAACTCGACGCAGAAGATCAGTGTCTCTGGCGTGAAGGCAAGCGCGTGACGCTAACACCGAAGGCCTTCTCCGTGTTGCTTTACCTTGTGGATCGAGCCGGACGGCTAGTAGCGCAGAATGAGTTGCTGGAGGCGTTATGGCCCGGCATCTACGTTCAACCCGAGGTTCTCAAGACTCACATCCTGGAGATCCGCAGCGCCCTGGGCGACGATGCGCGAAACCCGACTTACATCGAAACGCTGCCCAAACGCGGTTACCGGTTCATTGCGCTTGCTGCCAGCGGCACGGAAGGAGAGCGGGGCCCCTCCCAGGCCGCGCGAAAACCCGATCCCGCTGCCTCGGTCGCGGTGCTTCCGTTCGCCGATCTAAGCGGGGACAAAAGCGACGAGTATTTTAGTGACGGTCTCGCCGAGGAGATCATCAACGCGCTGGCGAAGATCCCAGGCCTTAAGGTTATCGCGCGGACTTCTGCATTTGCCTTCAAGGGACGCAACGAGGACATCCGCCGGATCGCCGAGGCGCTGGGCGTTGCGAATGTGCTGGAAGGCAGCGTGCGCAGGTCGGGCAATCGAGTGCGGATTACTGCCCAGTTGATCGACGCCTCCGATGGCACTCATCTCTGGTCGGATCGATACGACCGGGAAATCACAGACATTTTTGCGGTCCAGGATGAGCTTGCGGCGGCGATCGCGGATGCCTTACATGCGAAACTTGGCTTGCCCTACCGGAGCATGGCGAAGCCGCCGGCGAATCCGGAGGCATATCAAGCTTATCTGGAGGGCCGCTATTACATGCACCAGATAACACCCAAGGGCATGGAGCATGCGCATGAGTGTTATCAGCGAGCTATCCGTCTGGATCCCGCCTACGCCCTGCCGCACGTCGGCCTGGCTGAGCAGGTTTACTATCAATCCATTTACTTGGAAGGCCGACCGCGCGAGATTGTTCCCGCGGCCCTGGCTTCCCTCGCGCGTGCGCTGCAATTGAATCCGATGCAGGCTGAGGCGCATCTGGTTCGGGGGATTTTTTCTTCATTTTACGAGTACGACTGGAAGGCTTCCGGCGAACATTTCGCGCGCGCCCTCGAGTTGGACCCAACGTTCGGGAGGGCGCGCTCCAGCCGGAGCCTTTGGTATTTGCTTCCGGTCGGACGCCTTGAGGAAGCGCTGGACGAAGTCAAACGCGCGGTCCAGTTGGATCCTTTGAATCCTGCGAACCGAAATCCCGAGACCTGGATACTGTGCGTGATGCGAAAACAGGAGTCGGTCGAGCACGCGCGTTCGGCGCTGCAACTGTTTTCTTCACGGTTTATCGGCAACTGGGTCGGCTCGCACGCGTTTATCCAGTACGGCTTATACGAGGAAGCGGTCAGCGCCCTACAGAAGGGGCTAGCGGTCGTTCCTGGAAGTGTGCATCTCCTCGGACTTCTGGCACTGACGCTGGGACGCCAGGGAAAACGGGACGAAGCCGCGCGCATCCGGGCTGAGTTGGAGGAAAGAGCCGCCCGGCAGTACATTCCCTTCCTTCCGAGAGCTTACGCCAGCGAGGGGTGCGGCGATGCGGACGGCGCTTACCGGCTCTTCAACCAGGCCCTGGAGGAGCGAGAGGGCATGGTTGTCCCGGTGCTGAGCGGCCGGAAGGCGCTCGGAGACGCGGATCCGCGGCTACAGGCGTTACTGCAAAAGATGAACCTCGTCTGAAGCCGCGAGGCGCTCCGCGTCCAGGCTCGGGCAATCACAGCTTTACGGTTACAGTCTTGATCTCGGTATATTGCTGCAGGCCGTATTCGCCGAGTTCGCGCCCGATTCCGGATTGCTTGAAACCTCCGAAGGGCGCCCGGTTGTCCACCACGTTGTAGCAATTCACCCAGACCGTCCCCGCACGAACACTGTTCGCGATCGCATGGGCCTTGCCGATATCGCGCGTCCAAACCGCGGCGGCCAAGCCGTAAGTAGTGTTGTTAGCGCGGTCGACAACCTCTTCCATGGTCTTGAAGGGGATGATACTCATCACCGGGCCAAAGATCTCTTCCCGAGCGATCTTCATGTCGTCTTCAACATCGGCGAAGACGGTGGGCTGAATGAAGTACCCGCGGTCGCCGGCGCGATCGCCGCCGCATACGAGCTTCGCACCTTGCTCGCGCCCCGAGTCGATGTAGCCCATCACTTTGTCGAATTGGGTTGCATCCACCTGCGGTCCTTGCTCGGTGGCGGGGTCGAAGGGATCGCCCACGGTGCGGCGTCTGGCTCGCGCGCCGCTCTTCTCAACGAACTCGTCATAGATCTTGTCCTGCACGAACACGCGCGATCCCGCGCAGCAACATTGCCCGTGATTGAAGAACAGCCCGAAATGCGCGCCCTCCACGGCCTCGTCGAGGTCCGTATCGGCGAAGACGATGTTGGGGCTCTTGCCGCCGAGTTCCAGCGTCACGCGCTTAAGATTGGATTTCGCGGCCGCTTCCATGATCAAGTGCCCAACTTCGGTCGAGCCGGTGAACGCCACCTTGTCCACGTCCATATGCCGGGCAATTGCCGCTCCGGCTGTGGGACCATAGCCCGGCAGCAGATTCACGACCCCTTCCGGAAATCCCGCTTCAACGATGAGCTCGCCCATCCGCAAAGCGGTCAATGGCGTCTGCTCAGCCGGCTTCATGACGACCGTGTTTCCCGTGGCCAGCGCGGGCGCGAGCTTCCAGGCGCACATCAGCAATGGGAAATTCCAGGGAATGATTTGCCCGACCACTCCCACGGGCTCCATCCGGGTGTAGCAGAAGAAATCGCCATCGATCGGAATGGTCTTCCCATGCACCTTGTCCGCCCAGCCCGCGAAGTAACGGAAGCAACCAGCCGCGGCTGGGACATCAAAAGCCTTCGCCATGGCGAAGGTCTTCCCGTTGTCGAGCGCCTCTAGCGCGGCCAGTTCATCCGTATGTTTCTCCATCAAATCGGCCAGCCGGTTGAGCAGTCGCCCCCGCTCCGACGCCATGGTCTTGCGCCACGGGCCGCGCTCGAAAGCAGTCCGTGCGGCGCGAACCGCCTTATCAACATCGGCAGCATCAGCTTCC
>JASHRP010000159.1 GCA_030037375.1 Bryobacteraceae bacterium
GCTTGTCGCCGGTGAGCGCTTCGTACACCATCACGGCGAGCGAAAACTGATCGGTTCTTCCGGTTATTTCGGTGCTCTCGATCTGCTCGGGAGACATGTAGCTGGGCGTGCCCATCATGGTGCCGGCCACGGTCATCTGCTGCGAGACGATCTTGGCTACGCCGAAATCGGTGATCTTTGCCGCGCCGTCCTCGTGAATCATGATATTGGCGGGCTTGATATCGCGGTGCACGATACCCTTTTTGTGGGCATAGTCGAGCGCCGCGGCGGTCTGGCGGAAAATGCTGAGGAGGGTCTCCTTGTCCGGCGTCTGCGCTTCAAGCAGCATCTTTTCAAGCGGCGGCCCATTCACGAACTCCATGAAGATGTAGGCCATGCCGTTTTCTTCAGCGATGTCGTAAATGGTGACGATGCCCGGATGCGAGAGAATCCCCGCGGATTGGGCTTCGCGAAACAGACGCTCGCGGAGCCGTTCGCGCTCCGCGTCGCCGCTGAGCTCATTCAGCCGGATGCTTTTGATGGCGATGGTGCGGCCGATGGCTGGGTCGAGCGCGCGGTAGACGATACCCATCCCGCCCCGCCCCAACTCGCCGACGATCTGGTACCGCCCGATTTGTTCCACTTGAGCGCGCTTTCTTCGATTCTAACGCAGCATGTTCGTGCCGCTCCCAAGAAGCTGCAGCACGCCATCATCGATTGCGGTCGGAAAGAAATGGCTAATATTGGTCGATCAAAACTCATGAGCTTAGCCTTGACAGCGGTCCACCTCGGTTGCGATTTCGACTGACGTTGGTTCATGTGGAATGCTCGCCCCAACTCAGAACAGGTAACCCTGAGCCACCCAGTAATGCCAGTCCCCGATGGCTTCCGCAGTGGATTCGTCGGGATTGATGGCGGCGAGTTGAGATAGAGGGACAGCCGTCTTGCGGCCTTGCCATCGGATTTGCACGAGCATGTCGTTTTCGCACGCCGCTTCCTTCGCGAGGTGGAGCACTTGGACGGTCTCGCCTTTTCGGAGGGGGGACGTTGCTGTTGAGCCAATACAGCGGGCCTCGAAGGGAAACATCAGTTTGCCTTCCAGGTAGTAATACCAGCTCATCGCCTTCTCTTCGGATCCGTAGGCGTCGACGATGGCTTCGTTCTCGATGCGGTCCTCGCGAATCGGATCTCTCCGCGGTTTTTTCATATTTATGTGGTTACGTTGGCAGAATGCGGCGGGCGCGGAAGTGGACGCTGGCATCGGCTGGTGAGGGCGGCGGAGATCATGTAGAGAATGGCTTCGAAAGCGTCTGGGATAGAGTCAGCTCGCCTTCTGCAGAGCGTCCTCCACGGCGTCCAGATGCCGGGCGATTACCGC
Source organism: Bryobacteraceae bacterium (assembly GCA_030037375.1). Lineage (GTDB taxonomy): Bacteria > Acidobacteriota > Terriglobia > Bryobacterales > Bryobacteraceae > Palsa-187. The sequence goes on from JASHRP010000159.1 coordinate 1,358, forward strand.
CAGAAGCACACGGGCAGGCCCGTCTGGCCGGGTACGGCCCTGTTCCCAGTTTTTAAGCGTCGCGGGTTGGAAGCCGAACTTGGCGGCGAACTGAGCCTGGCTCAAACCAAGCTGTTTCCGCACTTCACGCACGTCGATCGCCGGAACTTCGACCGTTGAGACTCGAACCGGCACATCCTTGCCTTCAGCCCAATCGACCGCTTCGCGCAGGCTCGCGAGGATTCGGCTGCCTGCGGTTGATTTGTGCTGTGCCGACTTACCCTTTTGACTGACACGAGAGCTCTTCATCTTGCCATCCTTCTCTCGATACCCGGCGATCAACCGAGGCAGCAGTTTTTTCATTTCATTCCGTTCCGCTCGCGTAAGATTCGCTTTCTCGTTCTTCACGAAGATGTTTAAGAGAAACAGAGGAGTCGACTGGTCGTGATAGTGGTAGATCACGCGCGCTCCTCCCCGCTTGCCGCGGCCCTGCGCCTTCCAACGTAATTTCCTTCCTCCGCCAGTCTCCGGCATGATGTCGCCAGCTTCAGGGTTCGCGGCCAAATACGAGATAGTTCGAGCCGTTCATCTTCTGTCAACGCAGCGGTCACCTCGCGCACGAAGGTTGGCGTCTCCACCACCGTCATGGGAGCCGGCACGGCTACAGTATGCGCTTTTAGCGTAGAGCCGAGCAAGCCTCGGTCTCCGTCTGTCTCTCCTCGGCTTATTCCGATCAATCCCCTGTTAACCTGCCGGTTGACGATTCGATTTGCATCAGTGGAGCCAAACATTTTCGAGCAGCCGCGAGGCTCCCATTCATTCCAGACCGCGGGCTAGATGAGCTTTACTAGGAGGCTCCGTGACAGATAGCGCCAAACTCCGCCTGTTCATCAGTTGGGTAGGCAAGCAAGCCGAAACGCTCGGGAAAGGGTTTCGCGAGTACCTCGGGGATGTTGTGAATGGAGTCGAAGTGTTCATGTCCGGGAGCGACATCGACAAAGGAACGCGGTGGAATGACGTATTGACTGAGAACCTCCACGAGTCTTCTTGCGCGATTGTCTGCCTCACACCGGAGAGCTTGCGGCATATCTGGGTGGCATTCGAAGCCGGAGCAATTTCGCGGGCGGCTGGTGGCCCGGAACAAGCAAAGGCACGGATTTGGACCTACCTGCACGGGCTAGAGGCTAAGGAACTACAGCTGACGCCTTTCTCCTCCTACCAAGCTACTGGTGCCACGAAGGAGGAGACGTTTCGTCTGATCGAGAGCATAAATGAGTTGTCGGCGGATCAAGTGAAAGCAGAAGCGCTGAAACGTAAATTCGACAAGGCTTTCTGGCCGGCGTTCTCAGAGGTCCTTGAATCAGCAAACGGACAGGATGCCGACGTTAAGGCCGCCGGGCCCGAGGAGACGGACCTACTCCCCGAAATCCTGTTAACCGTTCGTTCCATTCAGCAAGATATCAAGAACCTGGTATCGAGAGAAGGGAGTGCCTCCGTAGGAGATTTTCGTCAATCCTCGTCCGACAACTTAACTTCAATCGAGGGCGCTCTTCGAGCAATCGGCGCAGTTGGCGCGTATGATCCCAAGACGTTGCAATCGAGGAAGGCAGCTGAAGCTTGGGGTAATGTAAACGCTTCGAAACCGCCAGGAGGAGTACTAGCTCGCGCAGCCGGACGACGATATAAGCCCCTTAAAGGATCAGTCGACTTGCCCGGTTCAAACTCTAATGAGCCTGCCACGAAAGAGAGCGCCCCTACATCTCGTGCCGCCCCAAAGGCAGAGATTTAGAGGGGCCGCAGCATGCTCGCACCTTTGGCCCGTTGAATCGCCTTCCAGCGCGCCAACAACCCG
>JASHRP010000160.1 GCA_030037375.1 Bryobacteraceae bacterium
AGCGATCGGATCGCTGCTCGTGCCGCGACTGATGCGGCGCTATCAGACGCCGGATGAGCATGAGCTCGATCTCCGCCAGGCAGCGGCGCGCTTTCAAGAGGCCGGCCTGGAGGCACGCTTCGGCTATTACGACTTCTGCTCAACGCCGTTAGCCGGCCTGTTCCCGTCCTGGCGCTCCGGCTACCGGCTGGCGCGCCGGCTCGATGAGCTTCTGATCCGCGCCCCCTTGGTGCGCCTTGTGTCGAGTAACTTTGAGCTGATTGCACGCAGTTTTTTGTAACATTTCTGTGGAAAAATGTTTTATACTGAGCTTACAGTTTTTTAGGGTCTCAGCCGAAGGGAAGTCCAAGATGAACCGACTTGGGATTGCTCTACTTCTGTTCACCGGGTTAGCCTCCGCCGCCGACAAACCGAAGGTGCAGGTTCAGGAGTGCTTTAAGGTTCAACGGTTGCTCAAAACCGACGAAGCCCATTATTGGGCCGACTGGACCAATACCTGCCCCTACACCATCGATGCGGTATATGTCATGGTCCATTTCTTCGACCGGTCGCTCAAGCAATTGGGCGATGGCGTATGGCCCATGTACTTCGTGCGCCCTGGTATGCATCGGGTCACGCGCTTCAGCATTCCCGCGGAGGCGGCCGGATTCGAATTTATCCGCGTTCGCCAGATTACAACCGACTGGGTCCTGGCCTTGCACTGACGCGCGGCACTGAGCCCAAAGCGACGGCCCGGCTCTATATACTTAGGCCATGCCCTGCCGTCATATCGCTCTTGCCATGGCCCTCTTGGCTCCGCAAGCCGTTTGGGCCGATCTCGTGGTTCGTTACAAGCTCGACTTTCAAGTCGGCCCGATACTTCCCCCAGCCATCGTCGATGCGGTGCGGCAACAAGTCGCGGGCGCCATCCCGACCGAAATGGCGATGCGCGTCAAGGGCGGCAGATGTGCAAGCTCAGTCGGTCCGCTCAATACCATTATTGATGGCGGCAAGGGCGAGATCACGCTGCTGAATCCCAAGACCAAGCAGTTCGCCACTACGCCCACCGCGAGTTACGCCGACAAGATCGCCTCTTCGACATTGTTGCCTCCCGCCGCGCAGCAGATGCTGGCGAATCTCAAGGTCGACGTCCAGAGTAGTAAAACCGGCCAAACCGGCTCCATCAACGATATCTTGGCGGAAGAAACGCTCATAACGTTGACCATTGAGGGCCCAGACGCGACCACGTCTCTGCGCGTCGATATGGACGACTGGCTGCCGGCGCCGAGCGAATTTGACCGCGTTCCGGCCTTGAAGGAATTGGGCAGTTGCGCCATGGCGGCGGGAATGACCGATCCCAGCGCCATGCTGGACAAGCTGTTCGGGCAGTTGCCGGGCGCCAGCGCCAAACTTTCCGAAGCCGTGAAGGCGTTGTCCATTAAGGGATCGGCGGTGCTCAAGATGCAGATAGCTGCGCACGCTCCCGGCTTGGGTGCGCTCCTGCAATCGCAAGGAGCCCCCGGCGTGGATCCCAACGCGCCGTTGGTCCTGATGCAGATGAACCTCGCCGAGCTGTCCTTCAATCCCCTGCCCGACACCCTCTTTCAAGTTCCCGACGGATACCAGGAAGCGCCACTCGAAGACCTGCTCAAGACGGTCGCACCCGCTGCCGGGCTAGCGCAAGCGCAACCGCGATTGCCAGCGCAGCCGCTGGCGTCCCCAGCCAGTCCTCCTCCGCTGCCGGATTATACCGGCCCGATTTACCACGTCAACGTCGACGGTGTCTCAGCCCCGGTTCCCACGGTCCAGCCGCAGCCCGGATACACCGAAGAAGCGAGACAAGCTAAGATTCAGGGCGTAGTTCGGCTCACCTGCGTTGTCGACCCGGACGGAAATGTCCGAAACGTGAAGGTACTTCAATCGCTCGATCCGGGGCTCGATCAAAGGGCCGTCGAAACTCTACGCCGCTGGCGGTTCAAGCCAGCGACAAAGAATGGCAATCCCGTGGCCGTCGATCTGCAAATTCAGTTTCAGCTTCGGCTTCTCTAGAACGCGGTGATAAGGCGCTATACTAATCTGCAGATGCACCGCACTGCCATAGAGGCGGCCGCGGCGCGTCGTCAGTCTAGAGCGGAAACGCCGTCTTCGGACAGGCTTAGTCTTTTCGAACTGAACGCTTGAGTTAAATGAGGGATCAGCGAATCCGGGTGCTGGTGGCAAAGCCCGGCCTCGACGGGCATGATCGCGGCGCCAAGGTAATCGCCAGGGCGCTGCGCGATGCCGGTATGGAGGTCATCTACACTGGCTTGCGTCAGACTCCGGAAATGATCGTCAACGCAGCGCTCCAGGAGGACGTCCAGGTAATCGGCCTGTCCATCCTCTCCGGCGCGCACAACACCATTGTGCCTCGCGTGATGGAGCTGCTTAAGGAGAGACACATGGACGACGTGCTCGTCCTGGTCGGCGGCATCGTTCCGGATGAAGATGCCGCCAATTTGAAACGCCTGGGAGTCGCCGCCGTGTTCCAACCCGGATCGTCGCTCGAGGAGATCGTGGAATTCATCCGTCACTCGGTCCCGCAAACGGCTTGACCGGGCTTAAAAATGCATCCGCCGGCTTTGGCCGCGATGCTAATGGGAGAAACACCCAATGGAGAAAGAGTAAGAATGCAAGATAAATTGAATATCGCCGTCTTCGTCGATTACGACAACATCGAGATCGGCTTGAAATCGACACTGCGGCGTGAATTTGACGTGTCCCTGGTTCTGGAGGCGCTGAAGGAGCGTGGCGACATCGTCGCCAAATTCGCCTACGCGAACTGGGGACGCCAGGATGGCGCGACGCGCCAAATGGCGGAGAGCGCGGTCCAGATGGTGCAGCGCATCCCCTCCCCGCGCGGGGACAAGAACGGGGCGGACATCAACCTCGCGCTCGACGCGCTGGAGATGGCCTTCACCCATACCCACGTGAACGCCTTCGCGATCGTCAGCGGCGACAGTGATTTTATCCCCCTGGTCAACAAGCTCAAGGAATACGGTAAGACGGTCTTTGTAGTCGGCGGGAAAGCCTTCACCTCGACCATCCTCCAGCAGAATTGCCATGAGTTCATCAGCTTCGAAGCGCTGATTGGGGACGTTCCTGCCGCTCCCGTCACGCTTCCGGGCGAGGTTCGCGTGCCCCGTCCCAGCCGGACGGACCGCCCCGAACGCGGGGAGCGTGGCGACCGGGGAGACCGTGGAGACCGCGCGGACCGTGGAGATCGCCGCCAGCGCCCCGCTCCGCTCGAGCTCTCGCAGGCCATGCCGCTGGTGGAGCGAGCGCTCCAAGTTCTTGAGCGCCGCGCCGTCCAGCCGCAGCTCGGTTTGCTCAAGTCGACCATGCTCCAGCTCGACCCGGCGTTCAACGAACGTGCCTACGGCGCATCCAGCTTCTCGGACTTTATCGAGAGGCTTAAACGCGCCGATCTGGTGCAGGTCAGCGGTACGGGCGGGCGCTATATCATCGAGCGCAAGGGCTCGGCCCAGCCGGAACGGGCCGCCCTCAAGCCCGAAGATATGCTGCCGCCGCTGCGCGACGTGCTCGAAAATCACCGTCTGGAAATCGAGAACGGCTGCCCTGTGGAGGATCTCGCCGGTTGGTTCAAGGCCGAGCAACCCCAATTCGACATCAGCGCCTACGGCTTTCAGGAGTTCAGCGAGTTTTTGAATTACGCGCAGGATAAGACCGTGGTTCGCATGGAGCCGCATGAGGAGCAGGGCATCATGATGGTCTACCTCGGCGCGGAATTTTATCCGCCTGCGCCGCCGCCCGCTCCGGAGCCTCAGCCGAGCGCCGAAGTCGCCGAAGAGGAAGAGTACGAACCGCAGCCCTACGTCGAAGGCCAGCCGACCATCTTTGAGCCGAACCCTCCTCCGCCGAAGCCCAAGCGCGCTCCGGCGCGGAAGCGGGCGGCGAAGCCCGCCTCCGGCGGCTCAGGCGGAAATCGCCGTCCCAGGCGCAAGAAGCCCGAAGGCGCTTAACTCGTGCCTGGCGATCGCGCGATCGAGCGAATCTTTCCGCATCGAGCTCCCACTCCCCGCGGGCCTTACTCGCCCGCGGTGCGAGCCGGAGATTTTATCTTCGTTAGCGGGCAAGGCCCCGTCGATCCTGTTACCGACAAGATCGCGCCCGGCGATATCCAGCAGCAAACTCGCGTCACGCTGAACAACATCCGCGTGATTCTGGAAGCCTGCGGCGCGAGCCTGGCGGACATCGTCAAGTGCTCCGTGTTCCTGAGGGACGCCGGCGAGTTTAGGCTGATGAACGAGGTCTACGCCGAGTTCTTTCCCGGGGATCGGCCCGCCCGGACAACGGTCGAGGCGAAATTTCACACTGCGGAGATGCTGGTGGAAATCGACTGCGTGGCCTACAGGCCGCGGTAGCCTTGCTTGCAGCGGATTGGGCTGCTAAAGTGGCTACGTGGCACGAAGTACGCGGCGCGTAGCTAACGAAGATCCCGATCTGGGCCGTTTCTCGGATCCTCCTCTGCTTGTCCTCGCGAGCCTTGCCGACGGTCCCAAGCACGGGCACGCCATGATCGACGATATCGACCAGATGTGCGGCGCGCGGCTTGGGCCGGGCACGCTGTACGGCGCTATCGCCCGCCTGGAACGAGAAAAGTTGATCGAGCCTCTGCCCGAGGAGGATCGGCGTCACCCTTATCGCATCACCGCATCGGGTGCCCGTTTGCTGCGAGCCAAGTTAACCACCATCAATCACTTTGCTCGCGTAGGCCTGCGGCGGTTGGAGGCGTTATGAAGCCGAGCCATGCGCGGTTCCTGGTGCGGCTTTATCCGCGCGCGTGGCGCAAACGCTACCGCAACGAGTTCCAGGCGTTCCTGGAATCACGCCATGTCTCCGCTCTTGAGACATTGAACATCGCGGCGTGTGCTCTGCTGGAGCGCGCCCGCGAGAGCTGGCCGTTGATCGGGATCGCGTGCGCGATAACTCTTGCGTCGGCGTTTTCGTTTTACCTCGGCGTCAGCGACCAGCCACATCTCGTTCTGTGGTTGTGCTGGGCGGCTATCGTGGCAGCCGCCGCAGCCCAAGTTGCGCCCCTGATCCGATCGTCTCGTAAGTCAACCCAAGCTGTCTTACGCGGGCCTCGCATCTGGCTCTACTTTTTTGGCGCAGTGATTCTCATCGAAACGATTTTTGCGCTTTTCCGGGTTAGCCCTTGGAGTGCGGTACCCGCGCCTGCCCTTATGTGGCTCGGAGGCCGCAAGCTCGTACCCCGCATCACTGCTTCGATGACCACACCGCAGACGGTGTTCGTTCTGATTGCTTCCGTAATGACGTCCTCCACCGGCGCCGGCCTCCTCGTCCGTTCACAAGGCGCCTTCGGACACTACTTGTTGGTGATAGTGGCATTGTTAGCGACAGCGTCTGGCATCATTGACGCCCGCAAACTGCTCATCAAACGCGGGGCGGCCGTATGAACCGGCAACTCGCGAAATTTCTCATCCGGCTTTATCCACCGGCCTGGCGCGCCCGCTACGGCGCGGAATTCCATACTTTCCTAGAATCGCGGCGAGTCTCCGCAGCGGACGTGCTAAACATCGCTGCCTGCGGCGTGACGGAACGGGCCGATGAAGCTTGGCAGGCCGCGCTGCCACTGCTCGGATTCGCGTGCCTGGTGATCCTTGCGTCCGGCTTCTCCTTGTACATTGCCGTCAGCGATCATCCCTCCGGTCTGCTATGGCTCTGCTGGGCAGGGGTTGTGGGGACGTGTGCGGCACTGACCGCCTCTTTGCTCCCGTCTGCGGGACCGGCTGCTCTATCTGTTTCTGCGCTTGTGGCGCTCTTTACACTGGTTTCGGTCGTCGCGGCGCTCCGCTTCGGGACCTGGCACCTAGCGGTGGCGGTCGCAATGTTGTGGCTCTCGCAAATTTGGAGGGCCCTAGCGCGCCATTATGCGGCGGCGATCGTCCCAGGCAGGAGGAAGTTGGCATTGCTGGGGATCGCGATGCTATCGTCGGCAGCTTTTGGCTTGATCCATCGCGGAAGTTTCGCAGGCCAGGACGTTTGGAGCCTTCTGTTCTTCCCGCTTCTGGTAATCACGGATACTCTCTGGGTAGCGCGCCGCGCCTTGGCTGAAAAACAATGAACCGGCGCCTCGCGAAATTCCTCACGCGGCTCTATCCGCCGGACTGGCGAGCCCGCTACGGAGCGGAGTTCCAAACCTTCCTCGAATCACGCACCGTCTCTGTCAGAGAAGTTCTTAACGTCGTAGGCCGCGCCGCAATCGAGCGTGTGCTCGAAGACTTGCGCTACGCCCCGATTCTGATCGCCTTTGCCTTGGCGTTGACTGGCGGCGCGTATTTTGGCGCCGGCCACACTTTGCGAGAGGCGTTCAGTCAGTATGCTGCGTTGAGCTGCGCATGGCTCGCGCTGGAGGCCGCCTCGCTGGGACTCCTGGTCTGCGCACTTAGACTGGGCGTGCGCGTAGTCCTGGAAGGAATGTGGTTAGGGATGCTGCATGGACCAGGGAGATGGGCGCCTTGGACCGTGCTCCTCACGATTGCCGCATTCGCAGCTTTGCAACCTCTCCCCTGGAGACTGAACTCGCGGACCTGGGTGCTGGTGGTCGCCATTTTTAACTGGTTTGCGGCTGTAGCCATCATGGCGGGCATTCATGCACTCGCGAGACGCTTTGTTTTGGAATTCCGCCATTGGGGACCCCGGCGGTTGGAACTGCTCCGGCTTAGCGCGACCGTGCTGGTCATTACGATTTACGGGATGCAGTGGGCCCGCGCATTCGATGTACTCTCGCATGGCGAAGGCTGGTGGTTCTTCTGGCTCATGAGTTGGTCGGTATTCGTGGACGATGCCAAGCCCAGCGGGTTCGGCAATTTTAACAATCGCCCTGGCCACACGGAATAGATCGCCGCAGAGGACTTGAGCGGTACAATAGCTGCTGCCATGTCCTTTACCTCCGACCTCAAGAGCCTCCTCCCCGAAATCGAGCCGAAAAATCGGCGCGAATTCCTGGTGAAGAACCTGGCGGCCGGTTTCGCTCTCGCCGTGCAGCCGATCTGCGGACAAACCACGATCACGACCGACACGAATGGTCTCACCGCGGGAGAGGTCAGAATCCCGGTCAAAGACGGCGTGATTCCGGGCTATCGCGCTTGTCCCGCCAAGGGTCACGGATTTCCGATCGCGCTGGTGGTGCAAGAGATTTTTGGGGTCCACGAACATATCAAGGACATCTGCCGGCGCTTGGCGCACGCGGGTTATTGCGCGGTCGCTCCAGAGCTGTTCGCCCGCGAAGGCGATGTTTCGAAGATGACCGACGTCAATCAGATCGTGACTCAAGTCGTCTCCAAGGTCCCCGACGCCCAGGTCATGACCGATTTGGACGCGGCCGCCAATTGGGCGGCCAAAGCCGCTCACGGCGATATCGGAAGAATCGCCATCGTCGGCTTTTGCTGGGGCGGGCGCATCGTGTGGCTGTACGCGGTGCACAATCCCAAATTAAGAGCCGGCGCGGCTTGGTACGGAAGGCTGGAAGGCGATACCAATGAGCTTACGCCGAAAAATCCCCTCGATTTCGTCGGCGCTTTACGGGCGCCTATCATCGGTTTTTACGGGGGCAAGGATACCGGAATCCCGGAACAGTCTATCGATAAGATGCGCGCGGCGCTCAAGGTAGTCGGCGATCCTTCGCAAATCAACGTCTATCCGGAAGCGCAGCACGGATTCAATGCCGATTATCGGCCCAGCTACGACAAAGACGCCGCTCAGGATGCGTGGAAGAAGATGCTGGCGTGGTTTAAGAAGTACGGGGCGTAAGCCGGGGACGTCAGCGAAGCGACACGACCGAGGTCAGTCCGGTAGGCTGTAACTTGCTGGCGAGATTAGGCCGCTGCGGAGCGTCCGGTTCAGGGATACGGCGCCGGTTCTGGACTGCGCTGACTAGGCAGCGCGCGCCTTCGTACGCCTTCCAGTAAATATTGGCGCGAAGCAGCTCATTTCGAGCGTTAAGAATTTCACGCCGCAAAATACGCTGCCAAAGCTTCCCGTGCACGGGAAGCGTGTCGTGAGCGGCAGTGATCTCGCGCGGATTGTCGCAATCGTTCATCCGCAGCACCGCAAGCTGACCGTCCGTTTCCATGCGATCGCCGGTGGCGTTGCGCGTGAGTCGCGGCACGTCGGGACGATCCCACCACTCCAAAGCGTCGGCGCACGTCGCGAAGGTCAAATCGTATGCGATCTTGTCCCGTTCATGATCCACCAACTCCTCCACCCGGTGGGTCATCATTTTACCGGACCGCAGATAGCCGATCTCGACGTCGCGTGTGGCCGCGCCAACCCATAACTCCTGCCCATGCCAAGTTTGAGCCAGCTTCCACAGGCGAATGTGGTGTCGCTTGGAAACGTCGTTGAAGCCCTTCTCCCAGGTCATGTCCGGATCGACCCCGTTGATCTGCATGGGAGACATCGGCATTCCCCGGTCGCCGCGGTCGAAGGCTATCGCGAACGCGCTGGAGATATCGGAGCGGAACGTGCCGCGCCGCGCCTCAGTCCATCCAGCGGCCGTGAAAGCGGTTGCGATTTGCGCGCGCGAGCCGATAAACAAAAGATTGATGAGATCGGCAGGCCGCTCCGTGGATTTCCGCCGTGGCGCAAAGGAACGCTCCGGCAGATCCGAGATCACCGGTGCCAGGCTCTCGTTCTCGTCTTCGGAAAGCTGCCGCGAATCCTCATCCGTCCTCGCGACGGCCAGCGTTCGCACGGAACTGGAGAGACCCAGCGTCAGCTCCGTGCCGGACGGCAAATAAATTTCCGGCTCGGGCACCGTCGTGATCACCGATTTGACCGCCCATTCCGCGATCTGGGCGTGCACGTCAAGAAGCATGGCTGCACGGATATAGCCCGCCACGTGATTGCCCCAGCTGGATGTGGATCGGCCCTCTCGAATGGTTCCCGCGGGAGTCACTTCCTCCCGGCCCGTATCGACGCTAACGAGCCTCATCGTGGCTGGGAATGGCGCGCCGCCCGGCAAGGCGATCGAATCGAAGGCCAGGTCCAGGGAGGCTGCCTCGTGAATCACGCCGTAGCCGATCCGCCGGACCGATTTCACGTGTCCGTAGATCACCGATCCCGGCGGCAGAACGGTGTCACCGCCGGATTTTACGGGCGCGATCAGAACTGCTGTCACCGGCGCGCCGGGGCGGCTCGCGAAAGAACCGACCGCGCCCGTCAGCCGGACGTGCAGCATGGATCCCTCGGGAACATCCCGATAAGCGAGCGCCTGAATCGCTAACAGGGCGGAAAGAAAAACTGGCACGTAAACTAAAATGATACTTCAGCCGGCCGCCCAGCGCTACGGTCTGGAAGAATCTTTGTTAGGATGCTAGCCCGGCCGGATCGGATTCAGACGAAATCGACTGCGTCGGCGTGGTACAAGGGAACGTATGCCCGCCTTCCGAGTCGAAACCCCTCAACGGGCCTACGATGCCATCGTGGAGCGAGGCTGCCTGCGGAAAATCTCGATTCCGGGAAAAGGAAAAGTCTTTGTTATCAGCGAAAAAGAGGTATGGAGACTGCATGCAAAAGCGATTCAGCCATCCTTGAGCGGACGCGACGTTCACCTTTTGACATTCCCCGGCGGCGAGCCGAAAAAGCGTCTATCTGAGGTCGAGGCGCTTGCCGAAAAAATGATCGAGGCGGGCGGAGACCGCTCCAGCCTGATTATCGCGTTCGGCGGGGGCATCGTCGGCGACTTGGCCGGGTTCCTTGCCGCAATCTTCATGCGCGGCATTCCGGTGATCCAGGTCCCGACTACTCTGCTCGCCCAGGTGGATGCTGCTGTGGGAGGCAAGACTGGGGTTAACCTGCTGTCCGGAAAGAACCTGCTGGGCAGTTTTCACCAGCCGTTAGCTGTCTGGATCGATCCGGACGTACTCGAAACCCTGCCGGAACGGGAATATCGCGCGGGTCTGTACGAGATCATCAAGTGCGGAGTGATTCGAAACGCGGCATTGTTTGACGCGCTCGATAGATGCGCGGAAAACGTGCTTCGCCACGAGCCCGCGATTGTGGAACGCGTCATCGCGGATGCGGTGCGAATCAAGGCCGAGGTGGTAACCGCGGATGAGCGTGAAGGAGACCTTCGCCGCATCCTCAACTTCGGCCACACCTTCGGCCACGCACTCGAAGCAGAAACGAAATATGAACGATTGCTGCATGGAGAAGCGGTCGCTTGGGGCATGCGCGTGGCGACTTTACTTGCGGAGCGGCTCCATCTCTTGCCCTCCTCCTCCGCCTTTTCTATACAACGCGTGATCGCGAAATACGGGCCGATTCCGGACCTTGACGGGATCAACCCGGCGAATCTTGCGGCGCGGCTGCGCAGCGACAAAAAGACCGTGGCCGGCCGGATTCACTTCGTCTTGCCATCGGCCATCGGGGAAGTGAAGATCGTCTCAGACGTGAATGAGCAGTTGGTTTCGGAATGCATCCAAGCATGCCTGCAGTAACCGGAACCAGGCCGCGGGGTGTGACAGGCGAACAAGCCTCCGCGAACTGGGTCCGCGATATGTTTGGCCGCGTGGCCGCGCGCTACGATCTGCTGAATCATCTGCTCTCGTTCAATCTCGATAAGCGTTGGCGGGCTCGGGCCGTCGATCGCATCGGCCTGCTCCTCGATAAACCAAACGCGCGCGTCGTCGACCTATGTTGCGGGACGGCCGACGTGTTGCTGGCAATGGAGGCCCGGCGTGGCGGCGCGATTATTTTTGGCAGTGATTTCTGTCATCCAATGCTCGTGGAAGCGCGGAGAAAAATCAGCGGTCGTGCCCTCGCCAGCCCTCTCTTCGAAGCCGACGCTTTGAGCTTGCCTCTACGCGATGAATCGCTTGATCTGATTACCTGCGCATTCGGTTTCCGTAATCTCGCGAATTACGAAAAAGGATTGGAGGAGTTGCTGCGCGTGCTGAAACCCGGCGGAGTCGCGGCGATTCTCGAATTTTCCCAGCCGACCAATCGGGTTTTCGCCGCGGTGTACGGAGTCTTCTCGGCACGCGTGCTCCCATGGGTGGGCGGAGTGATGACCGGGTCGCGCGAGGCTTATGCCTATCTGCCGGAATCGATTCGCAAATTCCCCGGCGCTCACGACCTCGCCACAGCCATGCGCCGCGCCGGATTTTCGCGCGTGGAATTCGAGCGGATGACCGGCGGCGCCGTGGCGCTGCATTTGGCCTGGAAGTAAGATTGAGGCATGGCCGCACAGCCGCAGAATCGGCTCACACCGGAAGAGTACTTGGAAATCGAGCGCGCAGCCGAGTTCCGACATGAGTACTACAACGGGCAGATGTTTCTCATGCCCGGCGGGTCCTTTAAACACGCGGTTATCATCGCGAATCTCACTGCGCAACTGCATTTCGCCCTAAAGCACCGGCCGTGTCTCGTGGCTAATAGCGATCTTCGCGCGCGCACTGCGGAGAGCGGTTTATATACTTACCCCGACGTTTCCGTTGTTTGCGGTGAGCCCAAATTTGCGGATGGCCGAACTGACACGCTGGTCAATCCCTCGTTGATTATCGAAGTCCTCTCGCCGTCGACCGAGCGAAAAGACCGTGGCTTCAAATTCGCGCAGTACCGCGCAATCGAATCGCTTCAGGAATACGCGCTGGTTTCGCAAGATGAGCCGCGGGTTGAGGTCTTTCGCCGCCAGGAGGGCGGACACTGGCTCTTAACCGAATTCCTTGGCCTGGAATCGCAGGCGCGCTTCGAAAGCGTGGACATAAGTATCCCGCTTGCCGAGATCTACCTCAAAGTTGATCTCGATAAAAGCGGGCAATCGCCCCTACATCCGGCAGATCAATAACTCGCGCTCGTAAATCATCTCCGGCGGCAGGTGATCGTGCAGCATCAGGAACAGTTCCTCGTGCGCGATCACTTCTTTCTGCCACGCGGCGCGGTCGAAGGCTTGAAGCTCATCGAATTTCTCCTTGGGGAACCCATCCAGCCCCTTCCATTCGATGTCCTCGTAGCGCGGCATCCAACCTATTGGAGTCTCCCTTCCAAGCGCTCTTCCGTGCGCGCGATCCACAATCCACTTCAGAACACGCATGTTTTCGCTGAAGCCCGGCCAAATGAACTTGCCGTTCGCATCCTTGCGGAACCAATTCACGTGAAAGATTCGCGGGGTCTCCGCAAGGCTGCGCTGCATTTTGATCCAGTGCCGGAAATAGTCCGCCATGTGGTACCCGCAGAAGGGAAGCATGGCCATTGGATCGCGCCGGACCTGTCCGACTCCGCCCGCCGCGGCAGCCGTCATCTCCGACCCCATCGTCGCTCCGATGTACACACCGGCAGACCAATTGAACGCCTGGTAAACCAGCGGCATTGTGGTCGCGCGCCGTCCACCGAAGATCAGCGCGCTGATCGGCACGCCTTTGGGATCCTCCCATGAGGGATCGATCGTCGGGCACTGCGACGCCGGCGCGGTAAAACGCGAATTGGGATGCGCGGCCTTTGCGCCGGTCTCCTTTCCGATCTGCGGAGTCCACAAATTGCCCTTCCAATCGGTGCACTCGGCCGGCGGCTCATCCGTCATGCCTTCCCACCAAACTCCGCCGTCCGGCGTCAAAGCGGTGTTGGTGAAGATGGCGTTCTTCGCCAGGCTCTTCATCGCGTTCGGATTCGTCTTCATCGACGTCCCTGGCGCGACGCCAAAGAACCCGGCTTCGGGATTGATCGCACGCAAGCGACCCTCCGCGTCCGGCTTGATCCAAGCGATGTCGTCCCCCACGGTCCATACCTTCCAGCCCTCAAAGCCTTCCGGCGGAATCAGCATCGCGAAATTGGTTTTGCCGCAGGCGCTGGGGAATGCCGCGGCGACATATGTCTTTTCGCCCTTGGGATCTTCGACGCCGAGGATCAGCATGTGCTCCGCCATCCAACCCTCGTCCCGCGCGATGTTGGAAGCAATGCGCAACGCGAAACATTTCTTGCCCAGCAGCGCGTTTCCGCCATACCCGGAGCCGTACGACCAGATCTCGCGCGTCTCCGGAAAATGCACGATGTATTTCTCCGGGTTGCACGGCCATGGGACATCGCGATCTCCGGCGCGGAGCGGCATGCCCACGCTATGCATGCACGGCACCACGCGCTTGTAGTCTTGATCGATCTCGGCGTAAATCGGCAGTCCGATGCGCGCCATGATGCGCATGTTCACGACCACATAGGGCGAATCGGTAAGCTGCACGCCGATCTGCGACATGGGCGAGCCGACCGGTCCCATGCTGAACGGCAGCACGAACATCGTGCGCCCCTGCATGGAACCCTTGAACAGCTCCTTGAGCTTGCTCTTCATCTCGTACGGGTTGACCCAGTTGTTGGTCGGACCGGCGTTGTCCTTGGACAAGGAGCAGATGAAGGTCCGATCCTCCACGCGCGCGACATCGCTCGCGTCGCTGCGAGCGTAATAGCAGCCCGGCCAAAGATCCTGATTCAGCTTGATCAGGGTGCCGGATTCGACCATCTGGGTGTAGAGGTCGTCACGCTCTTCTTCCGAACCATCTACCCAGTGAATCGAGGCGGGCTTGGTCAGCTCCGCCATTTTTTCTACCCAACGGAGAAGGTGCTTATTTTCGCTTAACGGGACGCTTACGTCGCGGCTGGACTTCAAGGTTGCTGTGGACATGACAGATTTTATTATCGCGCAGCGCCTCCGCCGCTGCACGACAAGTATATTCGAAGAATCGAATATAATAAAGGCATGCAGGATGCCGTCCGCAGATTGAAAGCTGAGATCTTTCAGGCTCTGGCCCACCCTTCGCGGATCGCTATACTCGAACAACTTCGGGATGGCGAACTTACCGCCGGAAAGCTGATCGAGCGGGTTGGGCTGGAACAGGCTAATGTTTCTCAGCACCTAGCCGTCCTCCGAGCAAAGCAGATCGTGGTTAGCCGCAAGGAAGGTAATCAGGTTTTCTACTCCCTGCGCAGCCCGGTGCTGAAAGACGTTCTCGACATCATGCGGCGTTATTGTCAGGCGCACATCTCCGAATCCATTGCCGCGTTAGGCGAACTCAAGAGAAGCGAACTGAAGCGGGAAAGAGCCGCTGTGCGATGACGCCCCCGAAAGAGCCGAGCCGCTGGCTGCCAAAGTCTCTCGTTTGCCTCCGGCATTACAGTTGGCGGAAGTTTATCGCGGACGTCATTGCCGGACTAACCGTCGGGTTAGTGGCTCTGCCGCTGGCGATGGCCTTTGGCATCGCTTCCGGCGTTGCTCCTCAAGCAGGACTCTACACTGCGGTGACTGCCGGGTTCCTGATATCCGCACTCGGCGGATCGCGCACGCAGATCGGCGGCCCCACGGGAGCTTTCGTGGTCATTGTCGCCGGAATCATCGCGAAGTTCGGAGTCTCCGGATTGCTCATGGTCACAGCAATGGCGGGGGTGATCCTGATCATCATGGGCGCGACCGGCCTGGGAGTCGCGGTCCGTTTCATCCCTCGGCCGGTGACGATCGGCTTTACCAATGGCATTTCGGTGCTCATCGCCTCCACCCAACTTGCCGATTTCTTCGGACTCCGCGCCGGAGATGTTCCCAGCGACTTCCTCGGCCGGATGAAAGTGTTGGCGGCGCATGCGAGTACCGCTAGCTTCGCAACAACTTTGGTCGCATGCGGATCGCTTGGCGTGATACTGATCTGGCCGTTCGTAACCAAGCGCGTCCCGGGTTCGATCCTGGCGTTGTTTGCGGCCACCTCAGTCGCGATGCTCCTGCACCTGCCCCTCGCGACGATCGGGACGAAGTTCGGCGGTATCCCCACTGGGCTACCGGCGTTCCACATTCCGCAATTCCGCGCGGACCTAATCGCTCCTCTGCTGCCATCGGCGTTCACGGTCGCGCTGCTCGCCGCCGTAGAGAGCCTGCTCTCGGCCGTCGTCGCCGACGGCATGACCGGCGATCGCCACAACTCGAATGTCGAGCTGATCGCGCAAGGCGCCGCGAATCTGATTACGCCACTGGTCGGAGGCATCCCCGCAACCGGAGCGATCGCCCGCACTGCGACCAACATTCGCTCCGGCGCGCAGACACCGGTGGCGGGCATGATTCATGCTCTGACGCTGCTAGGAATTCTGGCTGTCGCTGCCCCCCTTGCGAAATACATCCCGCTCGCGACTCTCGCCGCGGTTCTGTTCGTTGTTGCTTACAATATGGGCGAGTGGCGCGAGATCGGTTCGATCCTAAGATTGAGTTGGGCTGACAAAGCGGTCTGGCTAGCCACGTTCGCATTAACTGTCCTTGCTGATCTGACCGTGGCCGTCGAGGTCGGAGTCGCGCTCGCGGCGTTGCTGTACATTTATCGCGTCTCGCAAACTACAACGGTCGCCGCAGTCACACCTGAGTACGTCGAGAGCGGGCGTCTCCACATCCTTCAGGACAAGGAGATACCGCCCTACGTGACCATCCTCCGGATCCACGGTCCGTTCTTGTTTGGCGCCACGGACCGATTGGCCGACGAAACAGCGGACCTAAGCGGACTCGGATCCGTGGTGATTCTGCGTGTGCGCAATATGACCGCGATCGATGCCACCGGCGTTCACGAGCTCGAAAAACTTTCGAACCGCCTCCGAAGGACTGGCCGGGTGATGCTGCTATGCGGAGCGCGCCGTCAGCCCGCGACCATGCTGGAACAGGCCGACTTCGTGCGGCACATCGGCAGCGATAATATCCTGCCGCACGTCCAGGCTGCCCTGCATCGCGCGCGGGAGATCCACTCCGAGTTCGACGGCCTTGGAAGCGAAGCCGCGGGAGACCTTCAGGCCGCGCCGATGTAGAAACCGGGTCCGTGTCACGGATTGGCTTGCGCTATCGCCTTGCGGGCGTGCAAGATCTGGTCGAGGACATGTTGGGTTTTGACGTTCTGCCTATCCAATTCCAGCGCCTGCCGAACCTCCCGTTCGCCGGCGTCGAGGTCGCCCTGGAGGAAAAGCGCGTAGCCAAGGTTCGAATGGTCGGCCACGTTGTGCGGCAGAAGTTTTACCGCCTCTTCAAGCTCCACGATCGCGATTGGAACCTGGTTCGTTTTCAGATATTCTTGGCCCAGCAAGCTGTGCGCGTAAGGAACGGCCGAACGCTCCTTAAGCGCCATCTGAAGCTGTTTTATTGCTTTATCGTGAAGGCCCATCGCTGAGAGATTTTCGGCGCGGCGAAGCATCTTGAGCGCTTTGCCCGAAAGCGGGTGCTGAAGCTCCTCGACAGACACGGCGCCGGCGGGCGGCTTGGCGGGTTCCGGTTGCAACCCCCTCGGATCGCTGTAAAACAACATGTTCGTTTCGCGTGTCTGCGGCGAGTCCTCCGGTAAACCGGGCGGGCCGTAGTCGACCCGGGGTGCCGTCTGGGCCCAAGGCAGCCCCTGAGTCAGCGCCGGTTGGTTCAGTATCGGTTGCGTCAGACCCGGTTGGCCCCAAGCACAGAACGAAACAAATAGACCTGTAGAAAGCCGTTTAGACACAATTCCTCCAGATTGCGGGCTTTAGATACCGCACCTCACGGTGGCGGCGAAGGAGAGGGGTGAACTACGGAGTCAACGCCAAAAGGAAAACGCTACGCTTGCGTTTTCCAGCCTCAGAATACCGCGATATTCTTATCGGCGTCCAATTGATTCTGTTTATGCACCCGATGTAGGTGCTAGTGAATGTTAACTTTAGGTGTCGCGGACATACCCGGTCTAAGGGCGTGATCGTCATTTTGGCCGGGGTCGATGGAAATGCGGACCGGGATTCTCTGCACCACGCGGACGTAATTTCCGGTGGCGTTTTCCGGCGGCAGGAGACTGAATTTCGCGCCGCTCGCGCCTGCGATCCGCGCCACCCTTCCCGTGTACGTGCGGCCGGTCGCGTCCACGGCAAACGTCGCGGTCTGGCCGATTCGCATGTCTTTCAACTGAGTCTCTTTGAAATTCGCGGTAACCCAGATGTCATCCAGCGCCACTATCACCATTAATTGCTGCCCGGCGGCGACATTCTGCCCCGGGTCGACCGCTTTTCTTCCCACCATTCCGTCCAAGGGCGCGACGATGGTCGCGTAGCTCAGGTTTAGCTTCGCCTGTTCGACGGCCTCCTGCTTCTGCTCGACTCGAGCCTGCGCTGCTTCCACTCGCGCCTGCGTTGACTTGATCTGCGAAGGACCCGCCCCGGCCGCTTCCACTTGCGCGTCGGCCTGCTGCAGGTGGGCGCGCGCCTGATCGACCGCCTTTTCCGCGACCGCGATGTTTTGTTGCGCCTCGGCTACGGTGGCCTGTTGCGCCTCGACGGTTGCGGCGGCAGCCTTCTCAGCCGCGACCGATTGATCGTATGTCTCGCGCGAAATTTCGTCCTTGGATACCAGATTGCGATACCGTTCGACGTCTTGCGCCGCTTTGTCTCGATTGGTCTGCGCCACGCGCAGATTGGCTTGGGCCACGTTCAGGCGGGCCCGCCATACGCCCATTTGTTGCTCGGCCGAGCTGACCGATACGGCGGCATCTTCCCGTCCCGATTTCGCTCCGCTCAAGGTGCTCGAGCTCGATACCGATACGGCAGGCACCTCGTTGCGAACGCTGTTCAGCGTAGCTTGGGCATCCGCAAGATCGGCTTCCGCCTGGGCCAGCGCCACCTGCAAATCTTTTGGATCTAGCTGAACCAGCACGTCCCCGGCCTTCACCGGCTTCTCGTCTTCCGCCATCACCGCGACGACGTGCCCGGAAATGCGCGCGCTCACCGGAACGATGGTGCCGTCGATCTGCGCATCGTCGGTCGATTCCACCTCCGAGAGTCTCTGCCAGATCAGATAGCTCCCCACTCCGATTCCCGCCAGCACAATCAGCGCAATGATCCACTTGATCGCGCTTCCGCGCCCTCCGCCCTTGGTCACCTCGGACGTTTCTTTATCCACTGCCTCGGCCATTCCTATTTCCCTCCCAGGAAGCGCTTGAGCGATTCCTCGGTTGAACCTACTGCCCTTGCCAATGCAACTTTGGCCAAATTATGCACATACAATCCGTTGACAAGATCTTGATTCGCCGACGCCACGGCCTCTTGCGTCTGAATGACCTCGAGATTGTCAGTTACTCCGGCCGCGACCCGGTCGCGAGCCTGCTGGAGCCCGATGTTGGCCAGGTCCAGATTGCTTCGCGCCAAAGTGATTTGATCGGTTGCGCTGCTTAAGTCGATGAGAGCGGAGCGCACTTCGTAGTCTATCTTCCCTTTTAGATCCGCCAGTTCGTTTCGCCGCCGTTCGACTTCCAGATCCGCGGATGTTTCATCCGCTCGAACGCGGCCGCCGTCGAACACGTCCACGCTGACGGTGCCGGTTACGGTGAAGGTCCCGTGCGATTGCGCCAGCGACGGGCCGATGTCGCCGTAATTCGCGGCAAGATAGGCGGTCGGATACCGCTGCGCGCCGGCCGCTTCGCGCGCAATCTCGGC
>JASHRP010000161.1 GCA_030037375.1 Bryobacteraceae bacterium
GCGCGCCGCCAGCACCTGCTCGAACAGAATTCGTTCGTGCGCAACGTGCTGATCGACAATCCACAACCCGTCGCGTCCCGCCGCCACGATAAAGCTGTCGTGAATCTGACCGAGTGGCCGCAGATCGCGAAGAGCGTCCAGGTTGTCGGTGTCCGGGAAGGCCCCATCGGAGTAAAGCGGTCCGTGAGTGTCCGGAAGGTCGCGTTTTCGTGCGGCTGGTATGGTGGCTTCGGAGAAATCGAAGCGCGGCGCGGGCGAAGGCGGCCTGTGCAGACGGAACTCCGGCAGATCGGCGATGTTGCCCGGCGCCAAGCCGGGCGCTGGTGCGACCGCCGCGAGACTCATCGATCCGGAAAAGCTGGTATCTTCGAGGCGCTGGCTGAACTCCGAGTACGGCAGGGCCGCGCCGGGCTGCGGCGGCGATAAAGCTCCCAGGCGCGGCACCGGACGTTCCGCCATGAGCGCCTCACGAATGGTATCGCGCACCAGATCGTGCACCACGCTGCCGTGCCGGAACCGCACTTCGGTCTTGGAAGGGTGAACGTTCACGTCCACCTCTTCGGCGTCGCATTCGAGGAACAGCAGCGCGAACGGGAAACACGCCGGCGGAATCAGGTTGTGATACGCGGCGCCGATCGCGTGCAGCAGCAAGCGGTCCCGAATCAGGCGCCCGTTTACGAATAGGTAAATCGAGTTGCGATTCAGCTTCTGCACCTGCGGGCCGCTCACGAATCCCCGCAAGCGGAACCGCCGCATCATCGGCGCTTCGTCAGGCTCGGGCGGCATGGCCAGCTCCCGCGCGCGTTCGCCTAAATCAAGCAAGTCCTCGAGTACGCCGCTTCCGAATACCTGAAACACGCGCTCGCGGAGAGCCGGCGCGGGCGTCACATTCAGCAGATCGGAGTTGTTGTGGCGCAGCACGAACGTCTTCGCCGGATGCGCCAGGCTGTAATGCGTGACCAGCGAGGCGACATGCGCGATCTCGGTCTGCTCCGACCGCAGGAATTTTTTGCGCGCGGGCACGTTGTAGAACAGATCGCGGACTGTAACCGTCGTTCCCTGCGCGAGCGCGCTATCGTCGCAGCGCAGCATTTTCCCGCCCGCGATCTCCACCACCGTCCCGACCTGCTCCTCGCGAGTCTTCGTCTCAAGCAAGAGCCGCGATACCGAGGCGATCGAAGGTAGCGCTTCACCGCGGAACCCGAGTGTGGCAATCGACAGCAGATCCTTTACGTCCGACAACTTGCTGGTGGCGTGACGCTCGAACGCGAGCAGCGCGTCGTCGCGCATCATTCCCGAACCGTTGTCCGCCAGGCGGATCAATTTTCTTCCACCGGCTTCGATATCCAAACGGAATCCGGTTGCGCCGGCGTCGAGCGAGTTTTCGAGCAGCTCCTTGACGACGCTCGCCGGGCGCTCCACCACTTCTCCGGCCGCGATTTTATTGGCGACTGCGTCGGAAAGAATGCGGATGCGGCCCACGGCTTAGGCGCCCATGCTCAGGCGAAGATTTGATCGGCCGCCAGCGTGCCGCCAAAGAAGAGAGGGATCTCCTGGCCGGATTTGTAGGTGATGCTGCGCCCGTCGGGAGTGGAAACTTCAACTTGGTGGAGATCGAGGTTCACGATCCAGAACTCCCGGCTGCCGGTTTCCAGGCAGAGTTTCCGCCGGTCCTGCATCTCTACGACGCTATTTGACGGCGAAAGCACCTCAATCACCAGCTCAGGCGATCCTTGGATGTTTCCCTTCGCCGGCGTTTTGACCCATCGCTGCTTCGACAAGAATGCCACGTCCGCGTACAAGTACTCGTACTCGGGTAGTGGCCGGAAACCCATCTCGGTTCCTACTTCACCCGCATCACCAGCGGCGTTCATCAACAGGCGTAACAGGCGCTGTTGAATCTTGTAGTGATCGTGTCTCGGAGGCGCCAAGGTGAACAGTTCTCCGTGGTGCAGCTCGTATTTTCCGCCGGGAGGGTCGGGGAGTTGCTCGAACTCCTCGAACGTCATCAACCGGGTTGGGGTCGTAGCCATTTGCGTTTGTTCGCGGCCAATCTCCTTACGCGCTCATCGCCGCCAGGAACTCGCCGTTCGACCGCGTCTTTCCGAGCTTGTCAATCAGCAACTCCATGCTTTCGACCGGTGAAAGCGGGTTGAGAACCTTGCGCAGCACGTAAACGCGGTTCAGTTCCTCGCGCGGCAGCAGCAGTTCTTCCTTGCGGGTGCCGGAGCGGGTAATATCGATCGCCGGGAACACGCGCTTGTCCATCAGCTTGCGGTCGAGATGAATTTCCATGTTGCCCGTGCCTTTGAATTCCTCAAAGATCACGTCATCCATGCGGCTGCCGGTATCGATCAAGGCCGACGCCACGATGGTCAGAGACCCGCCCTCTTCGATGTTGCGCGCCGCGCCGAAGAACCGCTTCGGCCGCTGCAGCGCATTCGAATCTACCCCGCCTGAAAGAACCTTGCCGGAGGGCGGGACGACGGTGTTGTAGGCGCGCGCCAGGCGCGTGATCGAGTCGAGCAGGATCACCACGTCCTTCTTGTGCTCGACCAGCCGCTTGGCCTTCTCGATCACCATCTCCGCCACCTGCACGTGGCGCGAGGCCGGTTCATCGAAAGTGGACGAGATCACTTCGCCCTTCACCGACCGCTGCATATCCGTGACTTCCTCCGGACGTTCGTCGATCAGCAGCACGATCAGCGTCACTTCCGGATGATTTGCCGTGATCGAATTGGCGATAGACTGCAACAGCATCGTTTTGCCGGTGCGCGGCGCGGCAACGATCAATCCGCGCTGGCCCTTGCCGATCGGCGTCAGCAGATCCATGACGCGGCCCGAGAAATTGTCGCGCACGGTCTCCATCTTCAGCCGCGCCTGCGGATAAAGCGGAGTCAGGTTGTCAAAGAAGATCTTGTTGCGGGCTTCCTCGGGCGGCTCGAAATTGATCGCGTCGACTTTGATCAGCGCGAAGTAGCGTTCGCCTTCCTTCGGAGGCCGGATCTGGCCGCTGACCGTATCGCCGGTGCGAAGGTCGAAGCGCCGGATCTGCGAGGGGGAAACGTAGACATCGTCCGGGCCCGGAAGGTAGTTATATTCGGGCGCACGCAGGAAGCCGAACCCGTCGGGCAGGCATTCGAGCACACCCTCGGAGAAAATCAGTCCGCTTTTTTCCGCCTGCACCTGGAGGATCTTGAAGATCAGCTCTTGTTTGCGGAATCCGGCAAAACCCTGAACACCCAGATCTTTGGCGATTTGGTTGAGCTTCTGGATGCTCATGTCCTTGAGCTCGACTAGGTCGAGAGCCGCGCCGTTCCGCTGCGGGCCGCCTTGGCCATGGCGCCGCTTTGCATCGAACAAGCGTCCTTGCGGGACCTGCTCGGCCTCCTTGGGCGCCTCCTCGGCGGGCTTCGCGTCGGCCGGTTTTGCGTCAGAGGCCGGTTTCGCTTCGGATGCGGGCTTTGCTTCAGCCGCCGGCTTGGGCTCCGAAGCCGGTTTGGCCTCGGTTGCCGTCGTGCCGGTAGGTTCGGCGGGTTTCGCGTCCCCTGCCGGCTTCGTCTCAGCAGTAGGTTTCGGCTCTGCGGCCTTCCCCTCCGATACCGGCTTCGGCTCAGCCGCAGGCTTGGCGTCCGCCAGGGTCTTGGCCTCCGCCTTCTCCGATGCCTTCGAGCGGCTCTTGTGCTCCGCCTTGTGCGGAGGAGCCTCGGCCGCAGGCTGGCCGTTGATTCCCGAGTTGACCGCCGGATCTTTGGTTACGTCAGCGCCGGCTTGCTCTGTGTTTTCGAGATTGCTTGCCAAATTTCCCTCACTCCC
>JASHRP010000162.1 GCA_030037375.1 Bryobacteraceae bacterium
TCTCCACCCACTGCTCCAAGGCCGTGAGCATATCAAAATTGCTGGGTCCGTCGCCGCCCTGGCAATGATTCATGCCGGGAGCCATGAACAGGCGGTACGAGCTCGTGACGTTGGCGATCGGCTCCGAGGGCGGCGCGGCCGTTCTCTCTTTGGCGGCCTTCCCGCCCTTATCGTTTTCGAATCGAGGCGGCTCCGCCTTCTCTGTTTCCGCGGCTTTGCTCTCTTCGGCCATGGCTTTCTCGACGCTCAAATAGTAATTGACGCTGTTCATCGGCGCGATGAGCTGGTCATTCCAGCCGTGATACTGAATCAGCTTTCCGCCGTGCTCGAAGAACGTTTTGAGATTCGGATCGGTGGCGTTGTTGATCTTGCCGTCGGCAATATCGGCCAAAGCAACGTCGCCGTCGAAGTTCATGGTCTTGTAATCCCAATCGGGATTTTTGAACACAACGTACTTGAACTCATCGGTGGCGAATGTGGTGGGCGTCGGGCCGGCGACGAACTGAGACCATCCGAGTTCGCTGCCCGGCTCAAATCCCGGATAGATCTCCTGCTTTGTGCGCGGGTTCCTCAGGGGCGAATAGATTTTCCGCGCGGCTTCCACTTGCGCGGAGGTCAGGCAAGCGGGCGTGTCCTTGCCCTTGCACTCGATCGTTTTCGGATCGAACTTGCACTTGGCGGGGTCGTCGATCACGCCATCCTTGAGGCCGTCGCGAGCGTCGCAAGCCGCGACCGCGGAATCGTGGAGCTGCGGAAGTTTGTTCGCAGGAATAAAGCTCGCCTCATCTTTGTGGACCGCCTGCGCAACCCAGACGATCTGCGCCATCATGTGGGTCCAGTTGTTGGCCGGTGCGCCGGAAATGATGCCCTGATAATCGGTGGGAAACAGTTGCGCCTCGGCCAAGCCCTGTTTGCCGCCGGCCGAGCATCCATTGAAGTACGAGAGCCCGGGCGCACGTCCATAGAATGCGGCGACGATCTGCTTCGCCGCGACGGTCATGGCGTGTGTGGAGCGATAACCGAAGTCGATCAGCTTTTCGGGGTGCCCCAGCGCGAAGCTCCCGCTGCCGCCCTCGTGACCCGTGTCGGTCATCGCCGTAGCATAGTTGCGCCGCAGCCCGGTAGCGAGGGTCGCGGGCGTGATCGATCCGGTCCAGCCGCCGTTTCCGTTCCCTTCGAGCTTCCCGTTCCAATCCTTCGCGGGCATCCAGACTTCGATCTTGATGTCGGAATCGGCGGTTGGCTTGATGGTCCCGGCGACCCGGCAAAACGCGGGCAGATCGGAGAAGTTGGGGGCCTGCTTAGCGTTCGCCGCAGCTGCGGGCTTGAATGCTCCGGAAGCGATGGACTCCGCGGTATCGATCGTCGTATCGGCCAGCGAGAGCGACTTCAGGTCTTCGCATGTTGCGGCGCATACCGGCAACGACAAAACTAAGAGAATCGCCGCTCGCTTATCCATTACAGTGTTCCCTCCACGTGAGGAATCTGGCCCACAGGCTGGCCGCCGCCGACGCTGATCTTGACCTTGTCTTTCGGAACGTCGCCGGAATCGATGGTGAAAACCACCTTGTGCGATTCGCCGGCGTGAAGATGGACGCGTTCAAACCCGCGCAGATTGCGGATAGGATCGTCCGTCCCTCCCGCTCCGTTCAAATACAGCTCGACCACTTCATCGCCGTCACGCAACGAATCGTTTTTTACTCGGACGGTGACCGTCGCGCCTTTCGCATTGCGCTGCGTTTTGAGGCCGGAATAGCTGAACTTCGAATAGCTGAGCCCGAATCCGAAGGTGTAGAGAGGATCGCCCTTGAAGTAGCGATACGTCCGCCCCTGCATCGCGTAGTCCTCGAACTTCGGCAACTGATCGACGCTCTTATAAAACGTCACCGGCAGACGGCCGGCGGGGTTATTCTCGCCAGCTAGGGTCTCGGCGATTGCCGTGCCGGTTTCCTCGCCGTTATACCAGCTTTCGAGCAACGCAGCAGCGTGCTCCGCAGCATAGTTCGCCGAGATCGCGCTTCCGCTTGTCAGCACGACAACCACCGGCTTCCCGGTCGCGATTGCGGCTTCGATCAGCTTTTCTTGTTGCGCGGGAAGGTCGAGAGTGGTCCGGTCGCCGCCGGAGAAGCCGGGAATACTGACGTTCATCTCTTCGCCTTCGAGATTGGGGTTCAAGCCCACAAAGGCGATGGCGAGATCGGAGTTCTTGACCGCATCGATCGCTTCGGTGAGCAGCGGCGCTTCTGGCGGGATCCACTGAAGGCGCGCCACGCCTCCAGCCATCGGGGCTCGATATTCGACGCGCAATTTGTAGCTGCGTCCGGCGTCGAGCATGAGGTGAACCGTGGGCGGCGCGCCGCGTCCCGTCGGAGCGGCGGTCAGCTCTTTGTCGTCGAGGAACACGCGCGTGGCTCCGCCGCTGCGAATCGCGTAGTCGCCGGAAACGGAGGGCTTCAAAGTCCCTGTCCAGCGAATCGAGAATCCTTGCGCGGGAATCCCGACCCCAGCAACCGCAGGATCGATCAGGCCCGCTTGAAAGAACGGACGGGGCTCTGGGCGGCGAAGCCTTGGCTGACCCTGCAAATTGGGATTGGCGAAATACTCCGCCACGATCCCGCTGAGCGCACTCGCCGGCACCATCGCCATGGATTGATCCGTATACGTCGCGCCGAGCGCGTAGTGAATCTGGGCCTTGCTTCCAAACTGCCTCTCGATCCCTTCGAGCGGTGCGACTTGCCTCGCGGAAAATCCGTTGTAATTTCCCAGCAATGCATCGACGTCATCCGCTGAAGGCCCGATCACCGCAATATTCTTGACGGAATCTTTCACCGGCAGGGTTTGGCGGTCGTTCTTCAGAAGAATAATCGACTTTCGAGCTGCTTCGAGCGCAAGCCTGCGATGCTCCGCCGAATCGACCTCGGAATAGGGGATTTTCGAGAACGGCACCCGCTCCGGTGGATCGAACATCCCCAATTTGATCCGCGCGACGAACAATCGTTTCAGCGAAGTATCGATCTCCGCCTCGGCGATCAATCCCTGCTTCACGGCGTCGGGCAGCGTGCGGTATTGCGTATCGCACGCGAAATCCGTGCCGGTCTTGACCGCCACGGCGGCGGCGGACGGGGCGTCGGGCTTATACATATGCCCGCGGAAGATATCTGTGACAGCTCCGCAATCGCTGACGATGTAGCCCTGAAATCCCCACTCACCGCGCAGGTATTTCTCGAGGAGCATCTCATTGGCGCACGCCGGCGCGCCGTCGATGCTGTTGTAAGCGCACATCACGGAATCCACCTTGCCCTCGACCACCGCGGCGTGAAACGCGGGAAGATAGGTTTCCTCGAGATCGCGGGTGCTCACTTTGACATCGACCTGGTGGCGCGTCGACTCCGGTCCGCTATGAACGGCGAAGTGCTTCGCGGTCGCGATCACTTTGTAATAGTGCGGATCATCGCCCTGCATGCCTTTGATGAACGCGACCGCCATGCGCCCCGTGAGGTACGGATCTTCGCCGTAAGTCTCCTGGCCGCGCCCCCAGCGGGGATCGCGAAAAATATTGATGTTCGGCGACCAGAATGTTAACCCGTGATAGCGGGCGTGATCGTCATCCCGCAGCGCCTGGTTGTATTTCGCGCGTGCCTCGGTTGAAATTGTATCCGCGATTCGGTGCATCAAGTCCGTGTCCCACGTCGCTGCCAAGCCGATCGCTTGGGGAAACACAGTCGCTTGGCCCGCGCGAGCTACGCCATGTAACGCTTCGTTCCAGAAATCGTACGCCGCGATATTCAGGCGCGGAATGGCAGGCTCTCCGCCGTTCGGTCCGCCAAAGCCATCCTGCATCTGCAGAACTTTTTCGTCGATCGTCATGCGCGAAACCAAATCCGCGGCCCTTTGTTCGGCGGGCAGATCCGGATTCAGATATGCGGGAGTTTGCGCGAACGCGGCGCAACTAACCACCCAAAATGCAACAGCATATCGCTTCGGCATTCGGAGGCCTCGATTGACCATTGTTGTACGATTGAACTTGCCATGCAAATCCGGGACATCCGGGCCACCACAGTAACGGTGCCCCTCGAAGCCCCGCTCCGCCACGCCAACGGTTGCCATTGGGGCAGGTTCGTGCGAACCATCGTCGAGGTCGAGACGGACGACGGCATTATCGGCTTGGGCGAGATGGGCGGCGGCGGCGAATCCGCCGAAGCCGTGTTCCGGGCGATGAAGACGTATCTGGTCGGCCGCGATCCGGCCCGAATCGAAGAGATGCGATTCCTGATCGCGAATCCGACGGCGTCGCTGTACAACAATCGAACCCAAGTATTGGCGGCTCTTGAATTCGCGTGTCTGGACATTCTCGGGCAGGCGTGGGGCGTGCCGGTCAGCGAGATTTTGGGCGGGCGTTTGCGCGATCGTGTGCCGTTTGCGACCTACTGCTTCTTCCGCTATCCAAATCCGAAGACGGGGTGCGGCGAGGTTCGCACGATCGATCAATTGGTGGCTGAAACTCGCGCGATGAAGCAGCGCTTTGGTTTCTCCACACACAAGATGAAAGGCGGCGTCTTTCAACCGGATTATGAACTGGAAGCATACCGGGCCTTGGCGGCGGCGTTTCCCGAAGACGCTTTCCGTTTTGATCCCAATGCGGTCTGGTCCACCGAGCAGGCCATCCGCTTCGGTCAGGCGATTGAAGACGTTCGCAACGACTACTACGAAGATCCGGTCTTCGGCTTGAATGGAATGCGGCGCACGCGCGAGATGGTCCGGATTCCGCTGGCGACCAACACCGTTGTGGTGAACTTCGAACAGCTCTCGGCGAATGCTTTGAATACCTCCGTGGATGTGATTCTGCTCGATACGACGTTTTGGGGCGGAATTCGCCAGTGCCTCAAGGCCGCAGGAGTGTGCGAGACTTTTCAGCTCGGCGTCGCGGTGCATTCTTCAGGCGAGTTGGGGATTCAGCTCGCGACGATGCTGCATTTGGGAGCCGTGCTGCCGAACCTCTCTTTTGCCGCGGACGCGCACTATCATCATTTGACGGACGACATCATCGAAGGCGGATTGATGAAGTACGAAGGCGGCGCGATACGCGTGCCCGAGGGCCCCGGGCTCGGAGTGAAACTGAATCGGGACAAGCTGCGCGAGTACAGCGAACTTTACAAACGTCTCGGCGGCTATCCTTACGACCAAGATCCGGCTCGTCCGGAATGGACGCCGCTGGTTCCGAACGATCGATGGGCCGATCCGCTCGACGATCGGGCGCCCGCGATCCCTTACTGACGATGCCGGGTCTCTTCGATTTTTCCGGCCGCGTTGCCGTCGTCATTGGGGCGACCTCCGGAATCGGGCGTGCGATCGCGATGGCGCTGGCGGAGCACGGCGCAGATGTGGTTCCTACGGGTCGCCGCAAGGAACTGGTCGAGAGCGCGCGCGGGGATATCGAGGCTCTGGGCCGGCGCACGCTGGCCCAGACCGCCAATGTTGCGCATCGCGGCTCGATCGAATCGCTGCGGGATGCGGTGATGGAGCATTTTGGACGCGTGGATATTCTGGTTAACGCCGCCGCATTCACGTTTCGCAAGCCGATTACCGAAGTTTCAGAAGAGCAATGGGCCGGATTGATGGATACGAACCTGAATGGCGTGCTGCGGGCATGCCAGTTGTTTCATTCGGCCTTGAAGGCGAGCGGTCACGGTCGAGTGATCAACATCGCATCTTTGGGATCATACGTCGGGTTCTTCGAAGTCGCTCCGTATTGCGCATCGAAGACCGCGGTCTTATCGCTGACCCGCAGTCTTGCGGTGGAATGGGCTGGGGACGGCATCATGGTCAACGCGATCGCTCCGGGGATTTTTCCGACGGAGATGACACGGCAAATCGTGGAAGGCACGCCGCGCGGGCAGGAGCTGCTGCTGCGGACCCCGATGCGCCGGTTCGGCAAACCCGAGGAAGTTTGCGGCGCAGCTGTGTTGCTCGCCTCCGACGCCGCCAGCTTTATGACCGGCCAGTGTATCGTGGTTGACGGAGGTTTTCTGGCCTCCGGCGTAAATTCATGAGACGCATCATGCTGTTGTTGGTCTGCTGCGCCGCGCTTCGGGCGGAAACGGGCGCGGACGCCTGGTTGCGCTACACGCCTCACTCGAACGTTCCCGCGACATTTATGGCGTCCGGAACTTCGCCCGTGAACGCCAGCGTGCGGCGGGAGTGGACTCGCGCGGTTCGCGCGATGAGCGGGCAAGAGCCGCGCCTGGTAAATACACCGCAAGCGGGAACGGTCGTCTTTAAGATCGATTCCGATTCGGGTCTTCCGGCGGACGCATTTCGGTTTAAGTCGGAGTCGAACGGCTCAATCACCGTCGGCGCGAAGGATGACCGAGGCGTGCTGTACGGCATGTTCGCGCTGCTGCGGAAGATTCAACTCGGCGAGGCGATCGCGAAACTCGACGACCAGCAAGCGCCCTCCGCGGCGATCAGGTGGGTGAATGAGTGGGACAACATCGATGGTTCGATCGAGCGCGGCTACGGCGGGCGATCGATTTTCTGGGACAACGGGCACGCTCGCGCTGATTTGACGCGTGTGAGCGAGTACGCCCGGCTGTTGGCCTCGCTCGGCATCAACGGCTGCTCGATCAACAATGTGAATGCGAATCCGAAGTTGCTGTCGCCAGAAATGCTGCCCGACGTTGCGAGGATTGCAGATGCCATGCGCCCGTGGGGTGTGCGCATCGCGCTTTCGATCGATTTCGGAAGTCCGATGAGCGTTGGCGGGCTCGATACGTTCGATCCGGCGGATCCGCGAGTGGCCGCGTGGTGGAAGGACCGCGTCGATGCGATCTACAAGGCGATTCCGGATTTCGGAGGCTTCGTACTGAAGGCCGATTCCGAAGGCCGCGTGGGCCCATCGACTTACGGCCGCACTCACGCCGACGCTGCGAACGTGGTGGCGCGCGCGCTGAAGCCGCACGGCGGCATCATCTTCTATCGCGGCTTCGTCTATGACCACCACATGGATTGGAACAATCCGAAGAACGACCGCGCGCGCGCCGCTTACGACAATTTCAAGCCGCTGGACGGCAAGTTCGACGACAACGTGATCGTCCAGATCAAGAACGGGCCAATCGATTTTCAAGTACGCGAACCGGCGTCGCCGCTGTTCGGCGCGCTGGAGCACACCAACGAGGCGATCGAGCTGCAAGTCACGCAAGAATACTTTGGCCAAGCGCATCACACCGTGTTCCTGGTTCCTTACTGGAAGGAAACTCTCGATTTCGACATGCATGCCAAAGCCCGGGTGTCTACTCCGGTGAAGTCCCTGGTGAAGGCCTTCGTTGGCGTCGTCAATATAGGTCTAGATGAGAACTGGACCGGCAATCATCTTTCGCAGGCGAATCTTTATGGTTTCGGAAGGCTCGCGTGGAATCCGAATTTGACCGCGAAGCAAATTGACGATGAATGGGCGAAGCAAACGTTCGGCAGCGATCCGAAGGTTCTGGACGTGGTATCCAAGATTCAACTCACCTCGTGGCGAACGTTCGAGAATTATACTGGCCCGCTCGGCCTGCAGACCCTCACCGACATCACCGGCAATCACTATGGCGTGAACGTCGAGGCGTCGGAACGCAACGGCTGGGGGCAGTGGCACCGCGCCGATTCGCAAGGCGTCGGCATGGACCGCACCGTCGCCACCGGCACCGGCTACACCGGTCAATACAGCCCCGCGGTCGCGGCCATGTTCGAATCGCTGGCCACAATCCCCGACGACCTGCTCCTCTTCTTCCACCACGTCCCCTACACCTACAAGCTGCACACGGGCAAAACCGTGATCCAGTACATCTATGACAGTCATTACCAGGGCGCGGAGGAAGCAGCGCGGCTGGGCGCGGAGTGGGCCACGCTCAAAGGCAAGATCGATTCGCAGCTTTATTCAGATGTGGCGGCGCGCCTCGAGTACCAGGCGGGCCACGCCATCGTGTGGCGCGACGCCATTGTGCAGTACTTCCTCAAGGAGAGCGGAATTGCTGACGCGCAGGGCCGCGCCGGCCACTACCCTGGCCGCATGGAAGCTGAAGACGCACGGCTCACAGGCTACACGGTCTTCGACGTGAAC
>JASHRP010000163.1 GCA_030037375.1 Bryobacteraceae bacterium
CAGCGGAAGACGCGAAGGCTATCAGCACATCCCCATGCCGCGCATGACCAACACGTTCATGCTGGCGGGTGAAAGCGATCCGGAGGAGATCATTCGCAGCGTGTCCAAAGGTGTTTATTGCACCTCGTTCGGCGGCGGATCGGTCGATATCACCAGCGGAAATTTCGTCTTCTCCGCGACGGAGAGTTACCTGATCGAGGACGGCAAGCTGACGCGGCCGGTTCGCGGAGCGTCCCTGATCGGAAACGGCCCCGAGGCGTTGAAGTACGTGAGCATGGTGGGCAACGATCTGAAGCTCGATGAAGGCGTCGGCATCTGCGTGAAGGAGGGTCAGAACATTCCCGTGGGTGTGGGCATCCCGACCGTCAAGATCGACCGGATGACGGTTGGAGGCACGGGCGCGTGAGCGAATTAGAGCAGATGGCGCAGGACGCGGTGACTCGCGCCCTGGCGCCGGGCGCGACCGGAGCCGAATGCACGTTCGCCGAAGGCGAGGAGTTTTCGGCCGGCGTGCGCATGAGAGAGGTCGAGAGCCTCAAGCAAGCGGGGTCGCGCGGCGCTGGGATTCGCGTTCTCCTTGGGGGCAACATCGGATCTTCGCGCACATCCGATCTGACGCCGAAAGGAATCGAGGAGATGGTGCGGTCCGCGCTGGATCTTGCGCGGGTCACAACTGAAGATCCGCACGCGGGCTTGCCGGACCCGGAAGAGCTGGGTGCGCTAACCACGCCGCTTGAATTGTACGACGACGCCGTCGCGGCGCTCGGGACCGAATGGAAGATTGAGCAGGCGCGAAAAGCGGAGGATACGGCGCTCTCAGCCGACGCGCGAATCCAGAATTCGGAGGGCGCTTCGTTCGACTCGTATTTGGGAACCCGGGCGTTTGCGAATTCCCTGGGTTTTCACGGTTCGTATCGGACGTCGAGTGTCGGTCTAAGCGTGGTGCCGGTGGCCAAAGACGCGAGCGGCGCGATGGAGCGTGACTATTGGCACACGACATCGCGCAAGGCTTCGGCCATCGAATCCGCGGAGGAAGTAGGACGCCGCGCGGCGGAGCGGGCGTTGCGCCGGTTGAATCCGCGCAAGATCGCCACGCAGAGAGTTCCGGTGATTTTCGAACCGCGCACAGCTCGATCATTGCTCGGCGAGCTTCTGGACACGGTGAATGGCGGCGCGATTTACCGGCATGCTTCGTTTCTAGCGGGTAAGCTCGGCGAGAAGGTCGCCTCGGAGGCATTGACGATCGTCGATGACGCGACGCTGCCGGGGTTATTCGGCTCGTCTCCGTTCGACGACGAAGGCGTGAAGGCACGGCGCACGGTGGTGATTGAAAAGGGCGTGCTCAAGAGCTATCTGCTGAACTCATATTCCGCGCGAAAGCTGGGATTGAAGACCACCGGCAACGCCTCGCGCGGTTTGAGCGGGAACGCCGGAGTTGGCCCAGGGAACTTTTACATCGAAGCCGGTGTCCTTAGCGAGAAGGCGATTATTGAGGGCGTGCGTCAAGGCTTGTATGTCACGGAATTGATCGGGGCGACGGCGAATACGGTCACCGGCGATTACTCGAGCGGCGCGGCGGGACTGTGGATCGAGAATGGCGAGCTGGCGTATCCTGTCGCGGAGATTACCATCGCTGGAAATCTCAAGCAGATGCTGATGAATTTGAACCAGGTGGGGTCGAACCTGGAGTTTCGCGGCTCGGTCGCGTCGCCTACAATCATGATTCAGGAGATGACGATTAGTGGCCGTTGAGAACGCCGCGCCGTCCAGGCCCGTAATCGGAGTTCAAGTGTACATCGCGGCCGCGGTTGCACTCGTCGGCCTAGGGGTGTTCGCGTATTTGCAATTGAGCCCAAGCAAGCCCGCTCCGGAGCTGCCGCTCTCCTCCGAAGGCCGTGCGTACATCAAGAATCTCCAGCTCAGCGGTGTGACCATGAAGGCCACCGGGAGCTACGCAAACCAGACCCTGGTGGAGATCGAGGGCAAAATCGCGAATACGGGCGACCGCGGAATCGATATCGTCGAGATTTATTGCGTGTTCTACGATACCTACGGACAGATGGTCTACCGGCCGCGAGTGGCGATCGTCAGCGCGAAAATGGGCGGCCTGAAACCTGGCGAGACAAAATCCTTTCGCCTGCCATTCGACGAGATTCCGGATAGCTGGAACAACGCATTGCCCCAACTGGTGATCGCGGGCGTTAAGTTTTCCTGAAATTTCGAACTTTTTGGACTGGGCCGCGCGTCAACAACGCTGAGAGGTACACATGCGATGCCTCACTCTGATCCTGGGCACGGTTGTCGCGTTCGGGCAAGCGCTGCCTTCTTTTGAAGTCGCGTCCATCAAGCCGCAGCCATTCACTGGCCAAGGCATGGTCGGGATCGGAGTGCGCGGCGACACCTTGGACGCGGAGCACGTGTCGCTGGCCAGCCTGGTGATGTTCGCCTACAACCTCCGCGACGTTCAACTCTCGGGCGGGCCGTCGTGGGCTTGGAGCGGCGTGCTGGCGAACTCCGAGCTGTTTCAGGTGATGGCAAAAGCATCCGGCGACCCTCCGCCGCCTATGGACGATTTTCGGAAAATGCTGCAAACGTTGCTCGCGGACCGGTTCAAGTTGCAAGTACATCATCTGCAGAAGGAGCTGCCGGTCTACAATCTGGTGGTGAATAAGGGCGGTCCGAAGATGAAAGAGAACACCAAAGACGAGAAGTTCGACTTCCACGGGTATGGCCTTGGGAAGGCTGGCGTCCGAATCGTGGCGACGCACATGACAATTCAGGAGCTGATCGATCATCAACTCGGCGGGTACACCGACCGGCCGATCTCCGACAAGACGGGGCTGACCGCTTCTTACGATTTCACGCTGGAATTTGTGGTCGAGAATTTGCCGCCGGGCGTGGAAGCGGGCCCAAACGACGGACCGGCTCTAGTTGCGGCGGTCCAGGATCAACTCGGTCTAAAGTTGGAGCCGGGGACAGCTTCGTTCGACACCGTGGTGATCGATCGCGCCGAGAGGCCTTCGCAGAATTGACGTTGCGCCATCTTGACAAGGTGGCTGGCGGCGTCAAAATGGCGCTAAGCGCCGCCAAATTGACACCGCACCTGATGACGCGCGCCAAACTGCGCCGCGCGGTTTGACTCAGGCGGCGCTCCGAGTGAGAGCCTGATCCACCATGCTCACCCAGGAATTCAAGTGCGCGACTCTCCGCTGCAACTCCTTGCTGTCGCGAGCGCCCGGCTTTTGAAAGGCCTGGCTCAGTTCGAGCTCCAGCATGCGGATACCCGCAAGTTGGCCGACAATCCAGCAATCTTTCTCAATCGCGTCTCTCTTGGTCATTCGCCTGTCTCCTGAGCGCTGTTTCGGTACAGCTACGCGCACTCGGGTGGGGATGGAGCACTTCGAGTGCCAAAGTTAAGCGGGTCCGTTTATTCGGCTCTGCGGAAAAGCTGCCCCCGGATTGACATCCACGCGCAGCCAAAGTAGCATTCATGAGTGACTGGAGGAGCTTTGAAATCGAGAATCGCCTACTTCGCCATCGCCGGATTCATGCTGGCGGCTTTGCCGGTGGCCGCG
>JASHRP010000164.1 GCA_030037375.1 Bryobacteraceae bacterium
GTGGGGTTGGTGGGACGCAATGGCGCGGGCAAGACCACGCTGCTGCGGATCGCCATGGGTATGCTGGTTCCGCATAAGGGCCGCGTGAGCGTGTTCGGGCTTTCGCCGACGGAGCACCCCATTGAAGTGAAGAAACGCGTGGGGTTCGTGGCCGAAGACCAGGTGCTGCCGGCAAACTCATCCATTGCGGATTTGATCGCGTTTCACGAGTACCTATTTCCGAAGTGGGATCGGGATCTGCAGAGTACGCTGCTGGACCGGTTCGGGCTTTCGATTAATTCGAAGATCAAAAGCTTGAGCAAGGGGCAGGCTCGGCAGGTAGCGCTGCTGCTGGCGATTTGCCATCGACCGGAGCTGCTGATTCTGGATGAGCCGGCGGGTGGACTGGATCCGGCGGCTCGGCGCGAGTTTCTGGAGGCGTCGATACAATTGCTGAACCGGGAGGGCTCGGCGATTCTATTTTCGTCGCATCACATGGGCGATATCGAACGGATCGGCGCGCGGGTGGTGTTGCTGGATAAGGGCCGAGTGCGACTGGACATGGATTTGGATCGCATGCGCGAGTACGTCTGTGTGGCGATGATTCCGAAGGCGTGGGTGAAGGACTCCACGGTGTTGGAGCGCATGCCCGGGTGCCTGGGAGTTCGCGACGTGCATGACGATTGGCACGCGGTGTTCGATGGCGATCCGGATTCGGTGAGGTTGAAGTTGCGAGGCTCCGTGACTGCAGTTTCACAGATCCAGTGCGTGCGCGCTCCGCTTGAGGAACTGTTCGTGGAGTTGGTGGGCAAATGATCTGGCAATTGATGAAGCGCGACCAGACGTGGCAGTGGACGCCGCTGGCGGCGATCTTCGCGGCGATCTACACGCTGAACCAAGTTACTTCCGACACGCTTATCATCCTGACGCTGGGCATGATCGGTTGGACCGCGCCGGCGTTCAAGAGCTATTGCACGCTCTACGAGGGCGCATTGCCGATTTCCACGCGAGATTTGTGGCTATCGCGAGTGATGTCGCTGCTGGCAGGAATGTGGCTGCCCGTCGCGATTGCGTGCACGATCCGCCTGGTGACCCGCGTATCTTCCGTGGTGCTGGTGGAGACCGCGGCAGTTTACACGGTTTTCGTTCTGGGCGCGAAATCCGTGCGATTGGGCCAATTTGCTCCGCCCGAGTGGCTCAATGCCATCGGCATCGTCATCTTTGCAATGACCGGCGCGTTTCTCGGGGCGTTGACTCCGCACATGCCGCCCACTCCGTTGGTGATCGCCGCATGCGGCGTTGCGAGCGCAGCCCTGTTTCATAAGGGTTGGAGCAGCTTGCCGAAGTCATTTCAGATCGCGCCAGCAAATGCGGCAGCGCGTACGCATGCGGAGAAGCCCCGGGCGAGATTCGTGTGGGCCCCGGTAATCCGCTCGTTCTACGGATTGCCGGGACTGTTGCTTCTGTCTCTGATGTTCACGCAGATGACGCTAGGAAGTTTCTTGTTCTGGTTCGTGATGCTGATTGTGGTTCAAACGCAGGCTCGCATGCGGATTCGTTGGCTGCTGTATCTGCCCATCTCGACGGGGTCTCTCTTTGCGATTATGACGATTCCTCCAGCGGCGGCGATCCTTGGAGGCTCGATCCTCAACATATACTTCGACAGCGAGCATCCCCTGCCAGCGAGTACAAGGATCGTATCGATGGCTTTGCAGATCGCCATTCTGTACCTATTTTTCGGTGTCATGGAAATGTTCCGGTGGAGGAGGTTGAGCAAGTTCGCTCCGCTGGTGAGGGGGTTGCCCGCGGTGATCGCGTGCACGGCGCTCGCGGTGGCGATGGCGTTGAGCGCTCGGCACGGAACGTCGGTGCTGGATGGCTGGTGCGGATGGATCGCAGCGGCATTTTCCGGGCATTGGATCGCCTTAGGGGCGACGCTTGCCGCGGCCCTGGTTGTCGCCTATTGCGCGGCTCAAAAGGTATTCAGCGAGTTGGAGTATCCCAACATGCGGGTCACGGAGTGGGGCAAATGATCTGGCAATTGATGAAGCGCGATTTTGCATGGCAAGCGACGCCCTGGATGGTGGCCATCTTCGCGATCTTCGGACACAAGGGTTGGACGCTGGAGCTCTTCCCGATACTGGTGATTCCCAGTTGGATATTCACCTACGTTTACTTTCGCTTCACCGTGTATGAGGCGGCCTTGCCGGTGAAGGGGAGCGAACTTTGGCTCTCAAGGGTGGTTTCCCGTCTTGCGCTGCTATGGTTGCCCCTGCTGGCCTCGGCGGCTATCACCTTTGTGATTCCCGGAGGGAATCTGAGGCCGCTGTTTGAAGCCTCCGCTGTTTGGACTGTGATTCTTCTAGGATTGATTCAAGCCCAAATGCGCGAGTTCATCCGGGAGCCGTGGCTGTTGATCGCGTGCGCCGGATTGATGGCAGCCAGTGTCGGCTTCGTCCCTCTGCTTACTTCTACGCTCGGCTCCAGTCTGCCGCCGGAAGGAGCGGTGCTCGCCGTTTGCGGGGTCGCCACCGCCGCACTGTTCGCCTGGGGTTGGGCAACGGCACCGGACGCGTTTCAGGTGGCGCCGGTTAAGGCTGGGGAAGGCGTTGAGCAGCGGGATACCGGGCGCTCTCCATCGCAGCAAGCACGACTCAAATGGTCGCCGGTTTTCACATCCATTCACGTCCGGACCCCGATCCTGCCGATGGTGGTGGCATCCCTGGTGGCGTTTGGCCAGATCGGGCTCGGAATGGTTTATCTCCCCATCTACTTCAATGCCGCGCGGCGCGAGACTGGCTGGCTGTGCATGGTACCGTTTTCGCAGCGGCAATTGTTCCGGTTGATGATCGCGCCGATGGCGGGAGCGTTTGTGCTCGGGTCGGCCATCCGGTTTGCATTGCGTTCTTATCATCCGCTGAGTGTGCGGGCTTGGCTGGTTGAGACCGCAGGGGAGCTGACCGTTTTGTTTATCAATACGTCCCTTTGGGAACTCGTGGAGTGGAGGCGCTTGAGCGGCGTGAGAAAGTGGATTCGTTATGTGCCCGCGGTTGCGTTCCTGGCCGCCGCGATGCCTCCCGCCGCGTTCCTAACTGACTACTGGATCTTCGATCGCGCCTCAAGCAGCCTGGCGCAGCTTCTTCCACAGGATTGGCTGATCTTTTCACTGGCGTTGGTTGCCCCGGTAGCGATGGCGTACTCGATCGCGGAACGGATATCCGGTGAGCTGGAGTATGTGGGCTATTCCGGCACGATGCGCGCTCGAATGGGCCGTTGAGAACGGTCGTCGCGTCCGCTCAGGCAGTAGTGCACGGCTGGAGTAACGATCAGCGAGAGCACCATCGAAGCCAACACGCCGCCGATAACGGCCACGGCAAGAGGCGCGAGCATTTCCGAACCTTTGCCGATCTTGAGAGACAGCGGGATCATGCCGGCCATGGTCGCGAGCGCCGTCATGAGAATCGGCCGCAACCGGCGTTCGCCGGCCTCGATCATGGCTTCACGAGGCCTGAGGCCATCAGAACGGAACTTTTGATCCGCGTCGAGCAGAAGAATTCCGTTTTTGGCAACGATGCCGATAACCATGATCAGTCCCATGAAGGAAGAGATGTTGAAGGAGGTATGCGTGATCAGCAGCGCGACAAAGACTCCGGAGGTGGAGAGCAGCGCGGAAGAGAGGATGGCCGCGGGCGCAGAGAATTCGCGGAATTCGATCAGCAGGACGATGAACACGAGAACCACAGCAAGGACGAGGACGACGACGAAGTCCCGAAACGATTTTTGCTGCTCAGCATAAAGACCGCCGTACTTGATGCGGATGGACGATGGGACGTCCATTGAAGCCACGGCTTGCTGAACCGCCTCCATTCCGGTACCGAGGCTCATGCCCTCAAAGCGGCCGGTGACAGCGACGCGACGCTGAAGATCTTCGCGAATGATTTCCGTCTGGCCAGGCTCCGTGGTGATATTGGCGAGCGAACCGAGCGTGGCCGTCTTGCCGCTGGCGCTGCTGGTGATCACGGTGTTGCGAATCTGCTCCAGATTCCCTCGAGTGTCTTCGGGAAAGCGCACGCGGATGGTGTAAGCCCGATCGTTTACGACGACGGGCGTGGCGGCTGGTTCGCCCTGAAGGATCGCGCTGGCGTCGAGCTCAACCTCTTCGGGTGTGAAGCCAGAGCGGGCCGCGACCACGGGATCCACATTCATAAGGATGGCGGGACCGCTGACGGTATTCTCGATCCCGTTCTCCACGTCGACCACGCCTTTGATCTTTTTCACCTTCTCGGCGACTTTGGGCGCCCATTCCTCGATCAGCTTGGGATCTTGGGCAAACAGCTTGATCTCCATCGGTTCAGGCGAATCGGTGAGGTCGCCGATCATGTCTTGAAGAACCTGGATGAACTCGACGTCCAGTTGCGGATACTCGTCTTTGACCTTGTCGCGAACCTCGGAGATGATTTCGTCGATTCCCCGGCTCCGGTCGCGCTTCAGTTTGACCGAGAAATCGCCTTGGTTCGCTTCGGTGACCGCGGCGAGCCCGAGCTGCAGGCCGGTGCGCCGCGAAGTAGTCTCCACCTCCGGAGTTTTCTGCAGGATTTTTTCTACGCCGAGCAGAACGCTGTTTGTGTCTTCAAGAGAGGACCCGGCAGGCATCAGGTAATCGAGAATAAACCCGCCTTCATCCATGGCGGGGAGCAGGTCCCGGCCCAGGCCGCGGTAGCAGAAGAAAGACGCCACTATAAGAGCGGCGCACGCTGCTGACAAGATCAGGGGATGCGCCAGCGCGAATCGAATCGCGGAGCCATAGGCGCGGGTGACGCGGCCCATCGCTCCGGAAGAGGGATGGCCGTGTTCGACAACAGATTCAGCGGGCTCATCCGAGACGATCTGAGATTGTCCCTTGCGCCGCAGCAAGTAGTGGCTGAGCGTCGGCGTCCAGGTGAGAGCGAGCGCAAGCGAGGTGAGAAGGGCCATGCCAACCGTAACGGCTAGGGCTCGGAAGAAGGTGCTTTCAAAGCCGGTCATGGTGACTAGCGGAAGAAAAACCACGATCGGAGTGACGGTCGAGCCGACAAGCGGAATGCGAATTTCGCGCAGCGCGCTGCGAATCGCCTCCGCGCGGGTTTGTCCGGAATCGCGATGCAAAACGATGTTTTCGACCACGACGATCGCATCGTCGATCACCAATCCAACCGCGGCGGCGAGTCCGCCGAGCGTCATGAGGTTGAAGCTCTGCCCCATGACGCGCAGAGCAATCAGGGTAATCGTGATAGTTGCGGGAATGACGAGAGCGGCAACCACGGAGCTGCCCCAATCCCGCAGGAACAGAACAAGAATCACCGCGGCCAGGATTAGGCCGACGAGGATCGCATCGCGGACGCTATCGATCGAGTCGCGAACCAGAACGGATTGGTCGTAGAACGTTTGGACCTTAACGCCCGGCGGCAATGTGGGCTGGATTTGTTTGAGCTCCGCGCTGGCCGCCTCCGCTACGGTAACGGTGTTGCTATCCGGCTGGCGGAACACGTTCAGCAAAACCGCCGGCTTCCCGTTCGCGGTGACGATGGTGTACACCGGCATGACGGAAGGATGCACCTCCGCGACGTCGCCGACGCGCACCGGTATGCCGTTGGGCGTGGTCCGCACGACGATGTTTTCGATCTCGCCCGGATCGTGCGTCTGGCCGCTGACCAGCGTAAGCGACAGCTCATGATTGTTCTCGATCAGGCCCGGCGAATCGATCATGTTGGTTCTGGCGACGGCGTCCAGGATTCCCGGGACGGTGACCTGCGCCTCCGCGAGTTTCGCGGGATCCGGCTCGATTTCGAACTCCGGGACTTGGCCGCCTTGCAGCACCACCATCGCGGCTCCGGGCACGCGATTGAGACGCGGCTTGATAGTGTAGTTCGCGATCTCCCAAAGCTCGGTCTGCGGCATAGTGTCCGAGGTGAGGCTGTAGGCGACTATGGGATTCTGCACCGCGAAGGTCTTGCGATTGGCGGTAAGCTTGGCGGTAGCCGGGAGAGAAGGCTGGACGCGGGCCAGAGCTGCGTTGACGTACTGAAGCGTCTGGACCATGTCGACGTCCCAGTTGAAGAACAGATTGATCTCGGCCGAGCCACGGCTGGTTAGAGATCGAACGCCTTCCAGGCCGGGAACACTGTTCATCGCCTCCTCGATCGGCCGTGTAACGGTGACCTGCATCTGATTGATCGGCGCGACGCCATTGTCGACGCCGACGACGATGCGGGGAAAATCCGTGGAGGGAAATACAGCAACTGGAATCGTAAAGGCGTAATAAACGCCCATGCCCACTAGCGTGAGGATGATGAAAATGATGGGACGCGAGAAGCGGGCGGTCCAATGTTCGGACTCGCCGCCAGGAGCAGCCTGGAGCTTTTCGTCGATGATGTTGGCGGAGCTCATTACTTACTTGTCCGAGTCGTCATCGTCGTCGTCTTCATCTTCGTCTTTGGGTTGCTGGACGGTGACCTTGGCCTTGTCGTCCAGACCCAAACCTCCGGAGGTGACCACCTGATCGCCGGCCTGCACTCCGCTAACGATCTGGACTCGCGCGCCCTGACGCACTCCGACCGCAACCATGCGTTCATGCGCGACGGAATCCTTGTCGATGACCATCACCTTCTGTCCGCCCTCATCGCCGTTGAGCAGAGCAGTAGCGGGGACAACGATCGTGTCTTGAATCGTCTCCGCGACGATCGACACGTGAACGGTCGCGCCGGGCTTCAGCTTCTCTCCAGGATTGGCGCAGCGCACCCACACTTGCACTGTGGTGGTGGTCGGATCGACCGCCGGACTGACGACGGTCACTTCGCCGGGAATATCGCCATCCGGACCGGCAATCCGCGCGGGCCGTCCGACTTTGATGTAATTTGCGTCCTTCACCGGGACGTTCGCGCGCGCGATAACTTGCGAGATATCGACGATGGTGAGCATGGGCGTGCCGCTCACCGGAGAATCACCCGGATATACGGTACGATCCGCGACAATTCCCGAAATCGGACTGGTGATCTGGGCGTAGCCAAGCTGCACTTTGGCCGTGTCGTAGTGGGCTTTGGCGGCATTCACCTGCGCTTCCGCGCCCCGCAGCGATTGCCTCTGACCCACTTGCGTCAGAGACTCCAGATGCTTCTGCGCGGAGTCAAACTGAATCTGGGCCTGATTCAGGGCCAGTTTGGCTTCGTCGACCAGCTTCTGCGGCAGGGCTCCTTCACGTTGGGCCGCGGCGCGATTGTCGTAGACTTTCCTGGCGGCGTCCAGAGTCTCCTTGGCAGTTTGCACGTCGGCCTCGGCCTTGGTTCGGTCATCGACGGATGTTGCGCCTTTCAAAAGATCGTAGGCAGCCTCAGCTTGTTCGATCTGCTGCTGGCTCTCGTTGGCAGCGGCGGCGAGATCCGCGCTCTCCAGCACCAGGACGAGCTGGCCTGCTCGAACGTGATCGCCGCGATTGACCAGGACTTTGGTGATCGGCGCGGTGATCTTGGAAGTCACCGGCGCTTGATTGACGGGAAAGAGAACCGCGTCCGTATCGATAACGCGATCGATCGCGCCTTTGACCGCGGTTTCGACGGTAACGGACGTGAGCGCTTCGGCTTCCGCTTCGGCCTCTTTCGGCTTCGATTTGCCACAGTCAGTGAGCAGGAATGCGGTTAGCAAGAGCGCTGCGGGGCAAGCCGCGCTGACGAAGGTGAATCGAAAATTCTGATTCATGCTTATAGGGCTCCCGTAAGAGTTTCGAGCGTGGCGATCGCCACGCGGTAGCGAGCCAGCCCGTCGT
Organism: Bryobacteraceae bacterium; assembly: GCA_030037375.1. GTDB lineage: Bacteria > Acidobacteriota > Terriglobia > Bryobacterales > Bryobacteraceae > Palsa-187. The sequence continues at coordinate 7,778 of JASHRP010000164.1, forward strand.
CCAAGCCGTTGCGAGCCTGCGCCAAAGTACTCTGCGCGTCGGAGACCTCAAATGCGGTGGCTTCGCCGGCCTGATAACGAATGATCGTCAATCTAAGATTGTCGGTGGCCAGATCGAGCGAGGTTCTCAGAGAATCTATCTGGGCAAAAGCCGCTCGGGCCTCCGCATAGGCGCCGGCGACGTTACCCTGCAGCGTCTTCTGGGCGATCTTCAAATCGTTCTGGGCCTGGTCGCGGCGTTGTTCGGCTTGTTTGACTTTGCTGCGAGTCGTGCCCCAATTCCACACGGGAATGTTCAACGTCGCCTGGGCGACGTATCCGAGATTCTGCCGTGCGTTCACCTGATAGTTGGGCAGAGTGCTGCGGCCGGTGGCTTGGGTCGAATGCTCGGTTTTGATAGCGAACTGATTCGCGTCGATGCCGTAAAAGAAGTCGAGACCGAGTGAAGGAAGATAACCGTACCTGGCAACGTCGATATCGTAGCGAGCTTCGTTGATGCTTTCATTGGCGACTTTGAGATCGGGGCTGGTGGCGGTCGCCTGCGATTGTGTTTCGGCCACCCGGGGCAGCGGCGGCAATTGATTCAAGTCGTCCACCACGGTGAACTCCGAGCTGAAGTCCGGGAAGATCAGCACTCCCAGGGCGATCTTAGCCTTTTCCACATTTGCGGCTGCATCCTGCAAATCGCGTTGAAGCTGCGGAAGCAGCATCTGCGCGCGAACCTCGTCGGAGTGCGCGGCTTCGCCCGCTTTGACTTGGTCAGCGGTGATCTGGAGGAAGCGCTGTGCCTCGGCGAGCGCGGCTTGCGTGTTCATGGCCTTCCGCTGGGCGCTCAAGATCGCGTAATAGTTCTGGATCACAGTCGCGTTCAAGCCTCGCGCGGCGACTTCGACCTTGGCCTTCGCAACGGCTTCGGCGGCCATAGCACGGTGCAGCTCGCCATGACGGAAGAGCATGAGCGCTTCTTCGTGAACCACCGCCTGTTCGTTGTAGACATGCACACCGTCATTGGCGACGAAGACTCCCGAAGGCGTCCCGTTGCCCTGCGTGTTGATGTACTGATTGAACGCGTTGAGAGTAGGGAGGCTTGCTTTTTTCGCCTGATAGGTGTCCTCGGCGGATTGCAGCACCGCGAGGTTCGCGCTTTGCACCTGCCCGCCGTATTGCCGCGCCCGCTGCAGCGCGTCGGCAAGCGTGATCTGGGGCGCTTGCGCGGCCAGCCGCGGCGCGAGGACGATCGGGACGATGAGAGCGGCCAGACGCGGATCAAAGCGTGCGTTCACTCCTACAGTGGAGCATTCGATTCTGAGGAATCGCTGAGAAGCTGGTAGGATCGGGGCATGCAGATTCTGGTCGTGGAGGACGAACACAGCATGGCCGAACTGCTCAAGCGGACGCTTCAGGAAGAAGGCCATCAGGTGGTACTGGCGGACAACGGCCGCGAAGGGTTCGAGATCGCCCGCGCATCGCGCTTTGACGTGATCGTGCTCGACGTCACGCTGCCGGGGATGGATGGCATCTCCGTCGCGAAGCGCCTGCGCGAAGGGCGCAACCAGACTCCCGTCTTGATGCTGACCGCGCGGGATGCGCCCGCGGATATCGTGAGCGGGCTCGATTCGGGAGCGGACGATTACCTGACCAAGCCGTTCTCCATCGGCGTATTGCTGGCCCGTCTGCGAGCCGTCAGCCGGCGGGGAGCAATCCCCCGCCCCGTTTGCTTCGAAATCGCGGATCTGCGCCTCGATCCGGGCAGCCGTCAGGTGAGCAGGGCGGGAACGGCATTAAACCTCACTCCACGTGAATACCAGCTCCTGGAGCTGCTGATGCGCAATGCGAGCCGCGCCGTGAGCCGCGAAACGATTCTCGAATCGGTTTGGGGGTTCGACAGCGAGGTGACGGAAAACACGGTGGAGGTGTTCATGCGCCAGCTCCGGCTCAAGGTCGATAATCGTGAGCCGAAGCTGATCCACACCGTGCGCGGCTTCGGCTACATGATTCGCGAGCCAAAGGAGCAATAGCCGTGCGTGGCAGATCCATTCGCTTCCGGCTCACGGTATGGTACGCGGTAGCGCTGACGCTAGGGCTGGGCCTGTTCAGTTCGCTAGTGTGGCTGCTGCTGCGGAATCGACTTATTTCCGAATTGGATCAGGAGCTGGCCGGCCGCGCGAGCCGCTTCGAACAATACTTCCGCGGCGAATCGGCGGAGGTTGCGGACCCCGATCAGCTTCGCGACGAGCTTGACGAATTCTGTCAGGCGCTGCCGCCTTCGAGCTACGTCCGGCTGCGAAGCTCCGGTGGATTCGGGTTCAATTACCCTGGCGATTCTGCACCCGAAGGAAACCTGCGCATGCTGCAACGGCGGTTTCGTTCGGGCGGGCAGACATTCGATTTGGACGTCGGGGCTCCGACCACCGATTTAGCGCACACGCTGCAACTCCTGGGATGGCTGCTGGTGAGCCTGGTGCCGGTGGTGATCGCGATCGCGTGCGCCGGCGGGGCTTGGCTGAGCGCGCGAGCCTTGAATCCAATCCAGAACATCACTTCGGCCGCCAGCGCCATCAGTATCGAGAACCTTTCCGCGCGATTGCCGGCTCCGGAGACTAACGATGAGATCTCCAGGCTTACCACCGTTCTGAACGATGTTCTTGCGCGTCTGGAAACCGCGGTGAAGCAGCTCTCGCAATTCGCCACCGATGCATCGCACGAGCTGCGCACGCCGCTGGCCGTGATCCGCACCACCGCGGAGCTGGCGTTGCGCAGACCGCGGGCTCCAGAGGCTTATCGCGAATCCCTTGCGGAAATCGCAGCGGAAACCGAGCGGATGACGCAGCTTGTGGAAGATCTGCTGATGCTGGCGCGGCGCGGCACGGATGCCTCGCAGATGCCGCGCACACCGCTCGAGTTAGTAGGATTGCTTCGCGAGGTTTGCGCGGAACTTCGCGGCCTGGCGGCGACGCGTCAAATTTCGATTGACGCGCAATTCGGCGACCGCTCCACGGTTGTTTCGGGCAATCGCGCGGCGCTGCATCGGCTGTTTGTGATTCTGTTGGACAATGCGATCAAGTACTCTCCATCCGGCGCGGCCGTGCGGCTGGGCATGGTTCGTGAACGGGACAGCGTTTCGGTGACCATCCAGGATTCGGGCGCAGGAATCAGCCAGGCCGACTTGCCGCATATTTTTGAGCGCCACTATCGCGCCGGCGCAAGGGAGGAGTCGAGCCAAGGCTATGGAATCGGGCTTTCGCTCGCCGATAGCATCGTCCAGGCCCACGGCGCGAGCATTGAAGTACGGAGCACGCCGGGCGCATTCTCGGAGTTTCGCGTCTGCTTCCCGCTTGCGTCCCCGCCAACACCGGATTCAGCGAATCTTCAGATTGAAGCGATATCGTAGTTTGCTGATTTCCGCACGAAAGGATGAACGAGATGAAATCGATACTTACGATGGTTTTCGCCGCGGCGATGCTGGTTGCGGCAGTGTTCCCGGCCGTGGCCGCGCCGCCCGTGTACAAGGTAATCGGCCACATAAAAATTGGCGGCGCTGGAAACTGGGACTACGTCTACGTCGATAGCGCGAATCACCGGCTGTACGTCTCGCACGGCACCCAAACCGAAGTGGTGGACACGTCGACCGACAAAGTCATCGCCACCATCCCCGACACCAACGGGGTGCATGGCATCGCGATCGCGGCTGATCTGGGGAAAGGGTTCACCTCCGACGGCCGCGACAACGCGGTGACCGTGTTCGACATCAAGACCAACAAAGTTCTCGGCGAGAAGATCAAGACCGGTACAAATCCCGATTCGATCATCTATGAGCCGGTGACGCATCGCGTGTTCACCTTCAACGGACGCAGCGGCGATTCAACCGCCATCGACGCCAAGACGGGATCTGTGATCACCGCGTCGATTCCGCTTAACGGCAAGCCTGAGTTCGCGCAGGTGGATGGCAAGGGCAACGTCTACGCCAACATCGAAGACAAGAACGAGATCGTCGTGCTGGACGCCAAAAATTCCCTGGTTTCGAAGCGCTATTCCATCGCGCCCTGCGACGGACCGAGCGGATTGACCATCAGCCCCAAGAACATTTTGTTCTCGGTCTGCGGAAACCACATGGCGATTGTCAGCGACCCCGCCGCGGGCAAGGTTCTGGCGACTCCGATGATCGGCGCGAATCCCGACGGCGTGGCGTTCGACGATGGATACGCGTTTAGCGCCAACGGCGGCGACGGCAACATTTCGATGATCGGCGAGACCTCGCCAGGGAAATATGAGACAGTCGCCACGATCGGGACGACGCGCGGCGCGCGGACCATCGGATCGGACCAGAAAGCGCACAAGCTTTATCTGCCGGCGGCCGAGTACGGTCCTCCAACGCCTGCCAAGGACGGGAAAAAAGGCGGACGCGGAGCAGTGCTTCCGGACAGTTTCCAGATCGTGGTAGTCGGCCGTTAACGAAGCCGGCCGCTGGGGCGCTAGAACACGAATCTGGCGCCCAACTGAATCTGCCTCGGCAGGTTCGCCTGCGAAGTGATCTGCCCGAACGTGGTGCTCGAAATTGTGGTGACGGGAGCGCCGAACACGGGGTGATTCACCGCGTTGAAGGCCTCCATCCTCAATTGGAAGTACATCGTTTCACGGATCTGGAATTGCTTCATGATGGACGCGTCCAGGTTGTTGATGCCTGCCTGCCGCAGATTCGAGAACGTGGTGGAAAATGTGCGGATGTGAAATTGAAACTGGTCGGCGGCCTTGGTATCGAAGACGGCGGTGTTGAAGGCAGGTCCGTTCACTTGACCGTTGTTCAGATCCAGCGGCCCTCCGAAATAAACGTAATCGCCGATGCTGGTGGTGCTGCCATTGGTCCACACTAACGGAGCGCCGGTTTGCACGGTGTAGATCCCGTTAACGGTCCACCCTCCTAAAATCGCGTTGGCCCAACGCGATTGCAAATTCACCAAACGATTTTTGCCGATCGGCAGCGCGTAAGTCGCTCCCACGACGAAATGGTTGGGGTGGTCGAATGGAGAAATTCTTTTTTCCGGTTCGGCATCGGTATCGTTGAGCCAGGTGTCCTGCTCGATCAATTTCGAGAACATGTAGTTCCCGATCAGGGAGAGTCCGTGGGAAAGCCGGTGCTCCGCGCGCACGCTGAGACTCTCGAAAAACGAGCGTCCGTTGCTCAGATTGTCCTCGATGACTCCGGTGCTGCCGCTGCCGGACCCAACTGGGAACTCGGGGAAGCGGGCAAGCAACTGCTCGACGGTGGTGGTTGAGCCATTGAGGCTGGTGCCGGGCTCGAGGCCCGCGAAAGGATTCGGCACGGTAGCCGTGAGCGCGTTGATGGTCGTCTGGTCGCGGACCGGCGATGTGCTCAAGAACTGCCTGGGAATCGTATTGAGTTGGGTGAACGCGATCGGCAGGTGCACCGAGTGGTTGCCCATATATTCCACTTCGAGCAGCGTGTTCTTGGTAACCGATTGCTGCACGCCGAAGTTCCAGCGTAAGGAGTACGGGTTCTTCATGTCCGGATTCAGGAAGCTGACGGTTTGTCCCAGGAACGTCGAGAGTCCTTCGGACGATCCCACCGGCGGAAGGATTCCGGTTGGAAACGGGTTGCTCAGCGTCGCGGACGGCGCAAGGAAGTTGGTAGGAACCACCATGGTGGTGGTCTGGCTGAATCCTTCTTGATTGACAATCGGGTTCGTCGAGATCGTGCCGGTGGTGGCGAGGCTTGCGACCGTTACGGGAGCGACGAACATGCCGAATCCTCCTCGAATGACCGTCTTGTCATGAAGAGCGGAAGGGCTCCAGGCGAAACCCGCGCGCGGACTAAACAGGTGCGACGTGGTCTGGTACGGCGCTCCGCCGTTGGCGCTGGGGAAAGTGAGTCCTCCGGGAACCATGAAATCCGAAGCCGGAAGCTGCGCGATCGGATTAGCCGCGTAAGCCGCCGCCGCGGCGGCAGCGATGGGGCTTGCTACGGCGGTGTTGAAGTTATCCACGGTGCGCCCGTATTTCTCGTCATACGGGAGATCCTGATCGAAGCGCAGGCCGAGATTCACGGTCAGCGTCCGTGTCAATCTCCAATCGTCTTGAACAAAGCCGCTCAAGTAATAGGACGTGAAGGATGCGTGGGAATTGATATCGAATTGCCCGGCGGTGGGAAGTCCCATCAAGAAGGACGCGAAGTCTTGGCCGATCTGAACCGTGGAGGAGCTGCTGTTCGAGGCGCGGACCCAGCCGTTGCCGAAGGTATAAGATCCGGCCGAATTGCCCGTGATATAGGTGTTTAGCCGGTATTGGCGAATGTCCTCGCCGAACTTGAGCGTATGGTTTCCGATCACCTTCGTCACCGCGCCGAAGAGCTGATAGGACTGCGATGGATCGCGCGAAGCGCTGTTGTCGCCGAGGCACTGGAAGCTGGTCTGACTGCCGCAACTGCCGAATTCGATGTACGGCATCACCAGGTATTGCGAGCTCGCTCCAATGTAAGACGGGAAACCCAGAGTGGACGGATTAAAGCCTTCGCTCGGCTCCGCGTGGACCTCGTTCATGCGCGTGTAGTTGAAGCGTACGTCGGTGAACGAGGTCGGACTGATGGTATACACTTCGTCGACGGTCCCGCCCCAATTCTCTCGAGTCAAATTCGTGCCGGTAGCGACATTGTTGAAGTAATTATTTTTGTCTTGGATCCGGTAATTGTGGCGCATGTCGAAGAACAGATGGCTGCGATTGCTCATGTTGTAGTCAATGCGTCCGAGCTCATTGTTGTAGGAGTCGGTCGAGAGGAAGCTGCTCACGTAGTTCTCGAAACCATTCGCCCCCAGCGGAGCCGTGTTCGGAGCCGGGTAATACTGCAAATAGGCTTGCGAGATCGGGTTCAGCAGCGTCGGCGGAATAATATTGCCCGGGAAAGCGGAACGCGTTACGGAACTCCCGCTCAGCATGGCACTGAATGGGTTGTAGAGCGTGTAATTGACTGCGGAAAAATTGCCCATGCGTTCGGCGGCGGTTGGCACCGTGGTGAAGTTGGAGGTCGAGGTCGAAAGCGTGCTGTTGTTGGGTTGCGCGTCATCCAGGTTTTCCCACGCGAAGAACCAGAACAGCTTATTTCGGCCGTTAAATACCTTGGGAATGATGATCGGAGCGCCCGCCGTCAAGCCGTATTGATTGAAGTGCGTGACGGGCACGACCGCGCCGGTCTTGTTCGTAAAGAAATTCACGGCATCCAATCTCGACGCCTGGTTAAACTCATACAGCGAACCGTGGAAGGTGTTAGTGCCTCCCTTCATGATCTGGTTGATGGTGCCTCCCGCGGTGTGGCCGTAAGCGGCATCGGTATCGAACGCGTTGACAACCACCTGCTGCACGGAGTCCTGCGACGGGCTGTAGGCGAGGCGTTGGTCCCACGTCGCATCCGGCGCTCCATCCATCAGTAGCTCGCTCGATTGGGCTGGCGTGCCGCCGATACTCCACGCCGCCGCGCCTGCGTTGTCGAACGGATGCACCAGCGAGGGCTGCGCGGTGGCGATCACTCCGATCGATAATTGCGCCAGCATCGCCGGAGTACGCCCATTGAGCGGGAGATCCTCAACCTGCTTGGTCGTGATGGTCTGTCCCATGGAGGCGTTTTCGGTGTTGAGCAGGGGAACTTCGCCAACCACCGAGACCGATTGCGTCACCTCGCCGACTTCGAGCCGGATGTCGAGAACCGGATGGTCCCCAGGCCCCAATTCCACGTTGTCGTGTTCGTACTTTTTGAAGCCGGAGGTTTCGGCCGTGATGTTGTAAATGCCGGGAGCAAGGAACGGAATGGTGTATTGCCCCGCGGCGTCGGACTGCGCCGTGGTGGTAGAGCCGGTCCGGGTCTCTGTCGCAGTCACTTTGACGTTGGACACCTTTCCTCCGGTCGGATCAAGAATGGAGCCGCTAATGGTCCCGCGAAACTCCTGCGCGAATAACGGGGCCGCTATCAGCGCCAACAGGGCGCAACTCGTGAGTTTCATGAAATCCTCCTGACTGAAACCTGCCGCGAAGCGTAAACTACTGAGCACTGTATGCCGTTGCGCCTTGGGGCGTCCACGCAGAATTTCTAAAAGAATCGTTTAACGGCGTTGTAACCAAGCGCATTGAGAGCGTGGCAAAATACAGCAATGCCAAGGGACCTCCTGGATCTTAAGGGCCGGGTTGCGGTGGTGATCGGCGCTACGTCCGGAATCGGCCGAGTGCTTGCGAATGGCCTCGCCTCCGCCGGCGCGACCGTCGTTCCGACAGGCCGGAGACGTGAATTGGCCGAGGAAGCGGCGCGGGAAATCGAACAAACCGGATCGCGAACCCTGGTGCAATCATGCGACGTTCGTGAGCGCGATTCCATCGACCGGCTGCGCGACGCGGTAATCGCGAGGTTCGGACGCGTGGACATCCTGCTGAACGCCGCCGGTCAAATTTTTCGCAAGCCGACCGTCGAGATCGCGGAGGCCGAATGGAATGCGTTGATGGACATCAACGTGACCGGAATGCTGCGCGCGTGCCAAAGTTTCTACGAGCCTCTGGCGTCGAGCGGCAGCGGCCGCGTCATCAACATTGCGTCTCTCAACTCCTACGTCGCCTTGACGGAGGTCGCGGCTTATGCGGCGTCGAAGGGCGCTGTGCTATCGCTCACGCGCAGCCTCGCCGTGGAGTGGGCGCAGAGGGGGATTTGCGTGAACGCGATCGCCCCTGGGGTCTTTAAAACCGATATTAACGCCGCTCTGCTCGAAGGAACCGAGCGCGGCAAAGAACTGCTGATGCGCACTCCCATGCGGCGCTTCGGCACGACCTCCGAACTGATCGGCGCGGCTGTTTTGCTGGCATCCGGCGAAGCGAGCTTTATCACCGGGCAGTGCATTGTGGTCGATGGGGGATTTTTGGCTTCGGGCGTCAATCGGTAGTCGCGGGCGATTTCTTTTTGCGTTTTTCAACCCATCCGGGTTTATTCGCCTGCCGGCCTCGGCCCACGGCCAGCGCGCCCGGCGGTACGTTTTCCGTTACTACGCTTCCAGCGCCGATGTAACTCTCCGCGCCAATTTCCAAAGGCGCGACTAAAGTCGAATTGCTGCCGACGAACGCGCCATCGCCGATTGTGGTCGGGTGTTTTTTCTGCCCGTCGTAGTTGCAAGTGATCGTTCCCGCGCCGATGTTCACACCCGCGCCGATCTTGGAATCTCCGAGATAGGCAAGATGCTGGCTCTTCGATCCCGCGCCCAAATACGTATTCTTGAGCTCCACGAAATTTCCGATGTGGCTGTTCGGACCCGCATGCGCGCCGGGCCGCATTCGCGAAAACGGGCCTGCATTAGCGCCGGCATCGAGACGTGAGTTCGTGATAACCGTGTACGGCCCGATGACCACCCCATCCTCGAGCACCGAAGATTCGATAACAGCGCCCGCGCCGATGCGGCAATCTTCGCCGATTTTCGTATTTCCCAGTAATCGCACGCCCGGCTCGATGACGGTGTCCATGCCGGCGGTCACGCCGGGATCGACAGTCACCGTCTCGGGACGTTCAATGGTCACGCCCGCCAGCATCAATTCGTTCGTCTTGCGCTGGCGAAGGATGCGGTCCGCCTCGGCCAGCTCCACGCGAGTGTTGATGCCGAGCAACTCGGCCGGATCATTGATATGCAGCGCCCGCACGCCATGGCCATGGCCACGCAGAATCGCAGCCATATCGGTGAGGTAGAATTCGCCGCTCAGCGGATTCGGTTTGACCTCGCTCAAATGCCGCCACAGAAGCTCCGCCCGAAAACAGTAAATGCCGGAATTGATCGTGCGGACTTCGCGCTGTTGCGCGTTGCAATCTTTGTGCTCGACGATCGCTTCGACGTTGCCGTGCTGATCGGCGATCACGCGGCCGTAGCCGGAAGGATCGTCCAGCGCGGTTGTAATGAGCGTCGCCGCCGCGCCAGCGCGTTCCTGCGTTTCAAAGAGGCGCTGCAGCGTGGCGGCGGATAGCAGCGGCGTGTCGCCATACAGCACCATCAACATTCCCGACGATGTTTCCAGCTTCTCCCTGCAGCACGCGAGCGCGTGACCGGTTCCAAGCGGCGGATCTTGCCTTACGAAACTCACGCCCGTCGGCCGAAGCAGCGCTTCGACGTCGGCAGACTGATGCCCGGTGACCACGACAATGCGTTCGGCCGCGGCGATCTCACGCGCGGCCGCTACCACGTGTTCTACCAGCGCCAGCCCTCCGGCGCGATGCAGCACCTTGGCCCTTTTCGAGCGCATGCGGGTACCGAGACCGGCGGCCAGAATCGCGATTGATGTACTCATGAGTTGTTCAAAATGGGCCGTTCAAGGAAGCAGGTCAAGAAGCAATTTTTCGCCGCAGCCGGCGGCCTTTCTGGGCAAGCTCGATCGCCACCGCCGCGCTTGCCGAGGAATCGTGGCGGATCTTATCCGCGGAGCTGCGGCTGTTCATACGAAGCAAGTCCGCCTCGACAACTTCGATTCCCATGCGCTCCAGTTGCTTGGCGTCGCATTCCACCGGCTGCGCCGATTGCTCGCGATACTTCTTCAAAATCCGTTCGGAAAATGGGCGCGTGTTCACCACGCATGCGTTAAGAAGTCTTCCGCGAATACGCCCGGAATGTTTCAGCAGAGCCGTGACATGATCGGATGCTCGAAAGTGCGTGGTCTCGCCAGGCTGCGTCATTAGATTCAGGAAATACGCCTTGTACGCGGGCGAGGACGCAATCGCTTGCGGAATCCCCTGCACCAGAAGGTTCGGAACAATACTGGTGAACAGCGAGCCCGGCCCCATGGTGATCAGGTCCGCGTTGGCGATCGCTTCCAGCGTCTCCGGCAGCGGCTTCGCGCGTCGAGGGCGAAGCATGATTTTGCGAATTGGCACCGTGCTGCGGCTAATCCGGGACTCTCCCGCCACTTTGCTTCCGTCACCGAGAGTCGCTTCCAGAACGACGTCGGACGAGGTCGACGGGTAAATCCGCCCCGCAACCGCCAGCACCTCCGAGCTAAGCCGCACTGCTTGAGCAAAGTCGCCGGTCAGCCTGGTCATAACCGTCAAAAACAAATTTCCAAAGCTGTGCCCCTTGAGTCCGCGGCCGTTCGAAAACCGGTATTGGAACAATCGGCTGAGCAGCGCTTCGTCCTCCGATAGCGCAGCCATGCAATTTCGAATGTCGCCGGGAGGAAGAACGTCGAACTCGCGCCGCAAACGGCCGGAGCTGCCGCCGTCGTCGGTGACCGTAACCACCGCCGTCAACTCTACCGCTCCCGATCCCAGCGTCGCGTAGCGCTTGAGGCCCCGCAGGAGCGCGGAGAGGCCGTTGCCGCCACCCATCGAGACGATGCGCAGCGGCACAAATGTCGAGTCCGGCATGTCTTTATAGAGGATCTCACGGCGCAAGGAGGGCATGCCGGATCCCCCGCTTAAGCTGGAGATTTAAGCTAGCGCGCCAGGCGCAAAGCCTTCTTGGACGTCGTGCTGAGAGGAATTTCGCGCAACTGTTCCTCCGCCCACCAGCGCATTTCATCGGGCGCGGAACGGGCCGCGCCTTCCCGAACCTCGCATTCATAGCGAGTATTCATGATCGAATGACGGAATATGCCCAAGCTTGGGCCGAGCTGCGCTCCTTTGAATGGCTCCGGCAGGTCCCAGAAGCCGCGGACTCTGGAGTTCTCGGTCAGCAGGATTTTGCCGTGCTCCCGAATCAGCAGCAAAGTCAAGCGAATCCGCGCCGGCTCTGGCTTCGGCTTGCGAATCGGAAGCTGGCTCTGATTGCCGTGCTGGTGCGCCTGGCAGTGAGCGGACACTGGGCACGATTTGCACAATGGTTCGCGCGGCAGGCAGATTGTCGCGCCCAATTCCATCAGAGCCTGATTCGAACGTCCTGGATTTTTTCGATCCAGTAAGGAATCGGCAAATCGCCGAACGTCGACTTTGGCGTCGTCCGACAGACGGGCCGCCACCCGCCGCACATTTCCGTCGATCGCCGCGTGAGGCAGTCCGAACGCGATGCTCGCCACGGCTGCCGCAGTGTAATCTCCCACGCCTGGCAGCTCCCGGATAGTTTCATAGCTTTTGGGGAATGCTCTTGCCGCCGCGATCAGTTCCGCGGCGCGCCGCAAATTCCGCGCGCGCGAATAATAGCCGAGGCCGCTCCACGCTGTCAGAACTTCTGCCTCGGAGGAACGCGCCAAGGCCTCCGCGTCTGGGAAGCGCGCCAGAAACCGCTCATAATATGGAATCGCCGCGGCCACGCGGGTCTGTTGCAGCATAATTTCGGAGATCCAGATGGCGTACGGATCCCGAGTGCGCCGCCAGGGCAGATCGCGCGCGCTTTGTTCGTACCATCGCGCGAGTTTCTTCCGGAGGGCCGCTTGGCTCAACCCCTATACTAGTATGTAGTTCCTTCCTTGAGCACCAAAGTTCAAAACAGTATTCGCATTCGAGGCGCGCGTGTCCATAACCTCAAGAACCTGTCCCTCGAGATCCCCCATGAACGTTTGACCGTGGTCACCGGCGTCTCGGGCTCCGGGAAATCGTCCCTCGCGTTCGACACGATCTACGCGGAAGGGCAGCGCCGCTACGTCGAGTCTCTGTCGGCGTACGCACGCCAGTTTCTCGAGCGCATGGAGCGGCCGGACGTCGACGAAATCGACGGCATCGCCCCGCCGGTGGCCATTCGCCAGAAGAACACCACGCGGAACCCGCGCTCCACAGTGGCGACCTCCACGGAGTTGTACGATTTCTTGCGTCTCCTGTGGGCCCGCGCGGGGCGGACCTATTGTCCGAACGGCCACGGCCATGTGCAGCGCGACTCCGTAGATCACGTCGCGGCGGCGATGCTCGCCCTACCGGAGGGATCGCGCTGGTATGCGCTGTTCCTGGTGCCTCAGGAAAAAACCACCGACGGTTTGCGCGACCGCCTATTTGATCTGCGCAAGCGCGGGTTTAACCGCCTGTATCAACGTTCCAAGAGCGGTTTGAAAATCGTCGAGTTCTCCGCTCCCGAATCGCTTTTGGATCTGGACTTCTCGAAGCCGGTATACGTGCTCGCGGACCGGCTATCGATCTCGCCCTCAATGCGGCAGCGGCTGGTGGATACGGTCGAAATTTGTTATCGCGAAGCAGGCGAAGCCGTCTTCGAGCCCGCTGAAGGCGGCGAACTGCTGCGCTTCAGCGAGAAATTCTCCTGCAAGAAGTGCGGCAAGGAATTCCTCGATCCGGAGCCGAGCTTATTCAGCTTCAACAATCCGAACGGCGCTTGCAAGCGCTGCCAGGGTTTCGGCAACACCATCGACTATGACATGGATCTGGTGATCCCCAACCGCGCGCTTTCCTTGCAGCAAGGCGCGGTGGATCCCTGGACCAAACCGCAGCACACCTGGTATTTCGCCGAGTTTCGCAAGGATTACAAGAACAAAGTCCGTCTCAACGTGCCCGTCTTTGAACTGCGCGCGGAGGAGCGCGAGATTCTCTATCAGGCCATTCGGCGATACTTCCAGGAAATCGAAGCCAAGAAATACAAAGTGCATGTTCGCGTGTTCCTGAGCCGGTATCGCGGCTACTCTCTCTGTCCGGATTGCGGCGGTTCCCGCCTGAGGCCGGAAGCGTTGTGGGTCCGGATCGGCGGCAAGAATATCGGCGAAGCGGTGCGGCTCAATATCACCCAGGCGCTGGAGTTTTTCGACTCGGTTGAACTTTCTCCGGAGGAAGCCGCGATCTCGGAGAAGGTATTGGTCGAGATCCGCCAGCGGCTCAAGTTTCTGCATGACGTCGGCCTCGAATACCTGACTCTCGATCGTTTATCCATGACGCTGTCGGGCGGCGAGGCCCAGCGCATTCAGCTCGCCACCTGCCTTGGATCGCGGCTGGTCGGCGCATGCTATGTTCTCGACGAACCTTCAATAGGCTTGCACAGCCGCGATACCGCGCGACTGATCGGAATCCTCGAAGGGCTTCGCGATCTCGGCAACACGATTCTGGTGGTGGAGCACGATCCCGACGTGATGCGTTCCTCGGATCACATTATCGATCTCGGCCCTGGAGCCGGGGAGAACGGCGGAAGCGTGATCTTCGAAGGGCCGTTTTCCAAACTGCTGGAGAACGGAAATAATTCACTGACGTCGAAGTATCTGCGCGGCGAGCTGAAAACTTCTCATCTCACCACGCGCCGCGTGCCCAATCCCAAGCGCGTTATCAGCTTTCTTGGCGCGCAGGCGCACAATCTGAAAGGCATCGACGTTTCCATTCCGCTGAACCTGATGGTCGCCATCACTGGCGTCTCGGGCTCCGGCAAATCGACGCTGGTGCACGACGTGATCTATCAGTCGCTCATGAAGCGCATGGACCGGCAGGCGCCTTCGGCGGCTGAGGCCGAGGAGTGGGGTTCCGCGCCGGAAAAGATCACGTGCACCAAGGTCGAGAAGGCGGATCTGCTCACTCAAGTTGTTCTGGTGGATCAATCACCGATCGGGCGCACGCCGCGCTCCAACCCGGTGACCTATATCAAGGCGTTCGACATTATTCGTGAGTTGTTCGCCAGCACGTCGGAAGCAGACCGGCGCGGGTACGGCCCGGGTCATTTTTCCTTCAACATCCCGGGTGGCCGTTGCGAGACTTGCCAGGGCGACGGTACGGTCACGGTCGAGATGCAGTTTCTGGCCGACGTTGAGCTGGTCTGCGATGACTGCAAGGGAACACGCTTCAAGCCGGGAATTCTCGAGGTCAAATATCACACGCTGAATATCCACGAGGTCTTGCAGCTCACGGTCAAAGAAGCGATCTCATTTTTCTCCGCGACTCCGCGGCTCGCGGACCGGCTGCGTGTGCTGAACGACGTCGGCCTCGGCTATCTTCGGCTCGGCCAGTCGGCGACCACTCTTTCGGGCGGCGAAGCTCAACGGGTTAAGCTCGCCGCGCACCTGACGCAAGCGACCAGCGAAGGCACGCTGTATATTTTCGACGAGCCAACCACCGGCCTCCATTTCGACGACATTGCCAAGCTCCTGGATGCTTTCGAACGACTGCTACGCTCCGGCGCGAGTATTCTGATCATCGAACACAATCTCGACGTCATCCGGCGCGCGGATTGGGTGATCGACCTCGGACCCGAGGGAGGCGATGCCGGAGGACGGATCGTCGCCGAAGGAACGCCGGAGCAGATTGCCGAGGTGAAGGAATCGTATACTGGCAAGTATTTGCGCGCCGCCGGGGTTGCGCGCGCTTAGCGAAATGCCGACCGTTCCTCATCTAGAACATCACTTCGAATCTTCCGAGACCGTTCGCGACATCGTCATCGGGATGGCGGACGGGTTGACCGTCCCGTTCGCGCTGGCAGCTGGATTGACGGGAGCCGTGGACGCATCGCGGCTGATCGTGATCGCCGGGCTGGCGGAGATCGCGGCCGGGTCGATCGCCATGGGGCTCGGCGGCTATCTCGCCGCTCGCGGCGATGCCGAGCATTACGCGAGCGAACGCTTGCGCGAAGAGCGGGAAATCGTGGAGAAGACTGAGTTCGAACGGCATGAAGTCCTGGAGATTCTTGAATCTTACGGGCTGACGCGCGCGGAAAGCGCTCCGATTCTCGCGGCG
>JASHRP010000165.1 GCA_030037375.1 Bryobacteraceae bacterium
GTCTCGCCGATTTCGCCGTGATCGCCGAGCGCCTTTAGGGTTGCATCCGGCATGGTGTTCACGGTGAACGGCGAGGCAAGGCCCTTGACGTAAAGAACGTCCGAAGCCTTGGGGTCTTTGGTTCCGGTGCTCGCCCAAAGCAGACGCTGAGAGCGCATACCGAAGTTCAGCGCGCGCAGCCAGCGCGGCGAGCGGAGGATTTCACGATACGCCTTGTAGGCCCGCATGGCGATTGCGATGCCGAGCTTGTTACGCAACGCGTCCGGAACCTTGTTCGTGACGGCGGCATCCCAGCGGCTGATAAAGATGGACGCTACCGAACCGACGACCGGTTTAAGTCCGGCTTCGATGCGGCGCTCAATGCCGCGCAGATATGCTTCCGCGGCGGCGAGGTACTGCTCGCGCGAGAACAGCAGCGTGACGTTAATGGGGACGCCGGCGAAAATCGCCTCTTCGATCGCGGGCAGGCCTTCTTTGGTGCCGGGAATCTTGATGAACACGTTCGGCTGGCCGGCGCGAGCGTGGAGATCCTTCGCGGCCGCGAGAGTCTTCGTGGTATCGTATGCCAGCACCGGCGAAACCTCCAGAGAAACCCATCCATCCACTCCGTCCGTGCGGTCGTGAACCGGACGGAACAACGCCGCCGCGCGCTTGATGTCTTCCAACGCTAATTCGAAGAACAACGCCTCAGTGGGTTTGTCGTCCTTGGCGGTTTTGCGAATCGCGGCATCGTAGGTCGAACTGCGGCCGATGGCGTGATCGAAGATCGTGGGATTCGAGGTAAGCCCGGTGACCGACAGATCCTTGATGTATCCCGCGAGTGTGCCGGTATCCAGCATGTCGCGCGTCAGATTGTCGAGCCACAGGCTCTGACCCAGATTGTGCAGCGTTTGAGTAGCTTTCATCGTCATGCCCTTCCTTTCGTCGAGTTCAGTGCGTTGTTGACAATTTTCCCGGCCTCTTCCAGGATCGCATTCAAATGAGATTGGTCCTTGAAGCTCTCCGCGTAGATCTTGCAGATGTTTTCCGTGCCGGAGGGCCGGGCCGCGAACCATCCATTCGCGGTCGTCACTTTCAGCCCGCCGATCGGCGCTTGATTTCCGGGGGCCTTGGTGAGCTTAGCAATAATAAGTTCGCCTGCGAGCTTGGATTCGGTCACGTCTTCCGGCGACAACTTGCTCAAGCGCGCCTTTTGTTCGGGCGTCGCGGGCGTGTCGATGCGCTGGTAATAAGGGGTGCCGAACTCGGCCGTGAGTTCGCGATAATGCTCGCCCGGATCTTTACCCGTGCGAGCCAGGATCTCGGCCGCGAGGAGATCCATGATCAGGCCGTCCTTGTCGGTGGTCCAGACGGAACCATCCAGGCGGACGAAGCTCGCGCCCGCGCTTTCCTCGCCGCCGAAGCAACAGGAGCCGTCGAACAAACCGTCGACGAACCATTTGAATCCCACCGGAACTTCGGAAACGCGGCGGCCCAGGCTCTCGACGACGCGGTCGATCATGCCGCTGCTCACCAGCGTCTTGCCGATCACCGCATGCGTGGGCCATTGCGGGCGATGCTTCAGCAGGTAGCGGATCGCGACGGCAAGGTAGTGATTCGGGTTCATCAGTCCAGCCGAAGGCGTAACGATGCCGTGCCGGTCGGAATCGGGATCGTTGGCGAATGCAACCTGGAATTTGTCCTTGACGTTGACCAGCCGCGCCATCGCGTAAGGGCTGGAACAATCCATGCGGATTTTCCCGTCATGATCGACGGTCATGAAGGAGAACGTGGGATCGATGGTTGGATTGACGATGGCGACATCAAGGCCGTATTCGGCGTTGATCGGTTCCCAGTACGGCCGCGAAGAGCCTCCCAGAGGGTCGACACCCAGCTTGAGATGCGCGCCGCGAACGGCTTCCATGTCGACCACGTTGCGCAGGTCGCGAACGTAGGGGAGAACGAAATCGTCCTGGCGAATGTGCGCGTCTTTGATCGCGGCTTCGAAGGGCGTTAGCTTCACGCCGTTATTGCCGCCGCGCAAAAGCTCGTTCGCACGATTCTCAACCCAGCGGGTGACGCCGGTATCGGCGGGTCCGCCGTTGGGAGGGTTGTACTTGAAGCCGCCGTCCTCGGGCGGATTGTGGGACGGCGTGATCACGATTCCGTCCGCCAAGCCGCTCTTGCGTCCGTGGTTGTAAGCAAGGATCGCGCGCGAGATCACCGGAGTCGGCGTCACCCCGTTATCGCGCTGCATAATCGCGTCAACGCCGTTCGCAGCCAGGACCTCGAGCGCTGTGCGCTGCGCCGGGTCCGACAGGGCATGCGTGTCCTTGCCGAGAAACAACGGACCGTCCGTACCGGCGGAGCGGCGGTATTCGCAGATGGCTTGAGTGATGGCCAGGATGTGCGCCTCAGTGAATGTTCCATTCAACGAGCTGCCGCGATGCCCGCTGGTGCCGAACGCGACCCTCTGATTGGGATCGTCCATGTCGGGACGGCGCGCGTAGTAGTCGCGCTCCAGGCGGGTGAGGTCCGCCAGCAGTTCCTTCGGAGCCGGCTTCCCGGCCAGTGGGGAGATTCGCTCGCCGGTCTGCGTCTCGGACTGCGCCGGTCCAGAAGCCATCACTTCTATTGTGCCAATTGTTTCCTTCAACCAAATGAGGG
>JASHRP010000166.1 GCA_030037375.1 Bryobacteraceae bacterium
GTGCGCCGTCGAATGCCGATAGACGTACAGCGCATCCGGACTCTTCGTGGTTAGGATCTCCAACTTCGCGTCTTTGTCGATCGGCCGGTTCAAATCCCACAGGTCGCCGTTGACCCGCGCAACAATCGCATCGTCAGCCAAGCGCTGGCTGATCGACTTGGCAACGTCAATCGGAGTAGTCCCTTCCGCGACGCTCCGCACACTGCCGTCGGGAAGGGTTACTTGTAGGTTTTCCATGGGTATTTTTCAGAGTATCAAACGGGCTGCCTCGCACCAAGATACGATAGACTCAAAACGCAGGAGGTCGGGGTGAGAACCTACTTTGCTTATTGTGCTGTGTTAGCTGCCGCGGTGCTGCCATTATCGGCGCAGAATTCCAGTCCGTACACGTCCGCCGTCGGCGACCCGCACGCGAAGGAGATCCCTCGCCTTTCCAACGGCAAGCCCGATCTGAGCGGCGTCTGGGAGATCCCTTACGTCAATGACATGTCTCGCGGCCTCGGCGCGCTTCCATTCACTCCCTGGGGCGAAGCCGAGTGGAAAAACTATGACGTAGCGAAGTTCGACTACACCGGCCATTGCCTGCCCGCCGGCCTCACCCGCGAAATGAACACGCCCATGCCGATTGAAATCGTGCAGAAGCCGAACCGCATGGCCATCATGTTCGAAGGCTTCAGCAGCTTCGTCGTCATCCCCACCGACGGCCGCGATCATCCCAAGAAGCTCGAACCGACTTGGCTCGGCAATTCGATCGGCAAATGGGACGGCGATACTCTGGTCGTCGATTCCATCGGCTTCAACGACAAGACGCGGCTCGACACCATCGGCCATCCCCACAGCGATCAGCTTCACGTGGTCCAGCGCTTCACGCTGACCGATCCCATGCACATCGCCTACGACGTTACTATTGACGATCCGAAGACCTTCACTGAGCCGTGGTCCAACCATCGCACCTTCAAGCTGCGTCCCGAATGGGAGCTGATGGAGTATTCGTGCGAGGAAAACAACAAGGACCTGAACGAGGGGCATATCAAGTAGGACACCACGGCGAGGAGCGCGCTAACGGTTGCGGCCGCATCCCGTTATCTGTGAGACGAAAGACTCGTCGATTGACTGGATGCTGAAGGGAGGTTAGCCAGAGCATCGCGAGCGTCTTCGAGTCTAGGGTCCAGCCCGAGGGCCCTCGATAAGTGCGCCTTGGCGTCGTCATATCGTTCGAAGTGAATGAGCGCCTTACCCAGATTGGCCTCGGCCTTCGCGTAGTTCGGGTCCAAGCGAAGAGCCGTCCCGAATTCGTCCATGGCTTCCTGCAGTCGTCCCGCGGACGCAAACGCAGTTCCTAGATTGTTGTGAAGCCTAGGATCGCCCGGCTGCAAACGGACGGCTTGCGAGAGTTCTTGAATCGCTTCCTCGACGCGGCCTTGGTTGAGCAGCGCGGTCCCTAAATCGTAGTGCAAATCAGCGTCGCCCGGATCTAACTTGACCGCTGTGAACCACTGTCGCAGACCCCCGTCAGTTTGACCCGATTTGATGAGCGCTGATCCCAGGTAGGCATGAGCCGTGGCATTGTCCGGTTTCAGCTCGACCGCTGCCTCGTAATGGATCGCTGCTTCCTGAGGTTTGCCCAACTTGTCTAGTAAAACTCCGAAGTTTAATTGCGCATCGAAGTTTGACTTCAAGCGTATGGATTCGACGAACTCCGGAGCAGCCTCCTGCACACGGCCCTGCTCCAGCAGGGCTTCTCCCAAACCCTCATGGGCGATGAAGTTTCCGCTTGTTACCGCGAGTGCGTGACGGAATAACGATTCGCTATTCTCCCAATACGCAACCTGCTTCCAAGCCACGATCGACCAACCGGCACAGAAGCAAATCGCGATGGCGGCCAGCGTGGCGGGCCCTCGCGGCCACTTTTGCGCGAGATCCGTCAGGCCCCAGGCGAGGATGATGGAGATGCCAATCGTCGGAAGGTAAGTATAACGATCGGCGTGCGACTGGAAGCCGGCTTGTACGATGCCAATAACCGGCACCAATGTGCCCAGGTACCAAAACCATCCCATGAACAAATAAGGGCGATCCGGAGACTTGAGCACCAGAAAAGAGATCACCGCGACGATCGCCGCTCCCGCCGCGATTTGCCACGCAGGCGGCGTAGGATACGGATAAATGACCGCGAGGCCGGCCGGATAAACGAGCTGCACAAGATAGGTGACGTAAGATACCAACGCGTTGCCGAGGCGCATGCCGAAAGGAATCGACTGGAGCGACTGAATGGCTCCGTGGCGCTGTACGACGATATACGTTACGACGGAGGCGATGGCCGAAAGCGCGAAGAGTGGCAGCTTCTCTCGAACCAGACGGGACACATCGGTGGCCTTGAGTTCCGTCAAGCGGATTCGCTTGAGCGGCCATAGATCCAAGAGGAGCAAAGCAAAGGGCAGAGTAACCGCGATGGGCTTTGAGAGGAGATCTAAGGCGAGCGCCATCGCCACCAGCAGATACCTCCGGAGCGACGGACGTTCCACGTAATACACGTAGCTCCAAAGCGTCACGATCCAGAAGAACGCGCCCAGGACGTCTTTGCGCTCCGCGATCCATGCCACCGATTCGACTCGCAAAGGGTGCAGTCCGAAAACAAAGGCAACGAACAAGCTCTTCCACGTAGAGCCGGTAGTCCGGCGCAACAGCCCAAACAACAGAAGAGTGCTTAGCGTATGGCACAACACACTGGTCACGTGATGCCCGCCAGCTTCGTGTCCGTATAGCTGCGAGTCCAGCATCTGCGAAAGACTGGTGATGGGGATCCAAAGACCGCCTCGCGGATTCGTGAAGACCCAGGCGATGTTGGCGGCGCTCAAGCCCGTGCTGACGTGGGGATTACCCGTGACGTAATCGGCGTCGTCATAGTTCACGAAGTCAAAGTTCTGCACCCTGGCGTAAACGATCAGAATGGCAGCGGCAAGAAGGAGGTAGAGCAGGAGCGCTCTCGGATGGATCGCAGGACGAAGCGGGGTTGGCGTGTTCGGCCGCTTCACTTCCCTTCGCTTGACGGTCCTCACGTTCACTCATCATGATCTCAGTTCTGGAAGCCAGCCGCCTGTTATAGTTGAAGCAAGAGCCTCGCTTCGTGTCCACCACCCCCGCCACATTTGACGAATCCGAGTTGGTCTCCAAAGCGCGGGCCGGAGATGCGGCTGCGTTTTCCGATCTAGTGAACCGCTATCAGAACAAGATCTACCGGCTCGCCAAGCACATTACGCAAAACGATGAGGACGCGGAGGACGTCCTCCAAGAGGCGTTTCTCAAGGCCTACGAGCACCTCGACGGCTTTCAGGGAAACTCGCGATTCTACACCTGGATCGTGCGCATCGCCGTGAATGAGGCCTTGATGAAGCTGCGCAAGCGCAAGGGGGATCGGTTCGTCTCGCTCGACGAGCCTGTCGAGACAGGCGAAGAACAGGTGAAACGGGAAATCGCCGTTTGGGACGATAATCCAGAACAGCAGTACTCGCAGGAGGAGATGAGAGCCATTCTCGATGAAGCTATCGAGACTCTAAAGCCGGATTTTCGCACCGTTTTTCTATTGCGTGACATCGAAGAACTGAGTACAGAGGAGACGGCTGAGACTCTTGGAATCTCCATTCCGGCGGTTAAAAGCAGGCTCCTGCGGGCGCGTTTGGCGCTCCGGGAAAAACTAACTCGGAAGTTCAAACGGAAAGGGGAAGACGTCTTTGCTAACCTGTAAGCAATTTCTGCAGGAACTTAACGATTATCTGGATCCGAGCATAGATCCGGAAACCAAGCGGCACCTCGAAAGCCATGTGGCCGCTTGTCCCAATTGTTTCGTCGTCGTCGATACGACGAAAAAAACGCTTCAGGTTTACAAGGGCATGGAGCCGCAGTCGGTGCCTGAGGACCTTAAGAAGCGGCTTCTAGCAGCGGTCGAACGAAAGATCGCGGCAAAGAAGAAAGCTCAGCAGGCGGGCTCGACGGGGCCGTCGGTTCAGGCTTGAGCTGAAATCGTTTCTAGTTTTGCCGGGCAGTTCCCTCCGTAAAACCAGCAGCGCCGGCACTGCTCTCCTACCTTCATCGGAAATTCCAAATGATCTTGAGAATGGCTTAGTGCGCGAACTGCTTCCCGCGCCGATTCTACGTCCTCCGGCCCCAAGCTAACCCCCCGAACCTCTCCCGATCGCAAGAAGCACAGTGCAGCGCGATCCGGAACACGGCCCGCGTATCGCTCCAGGGCGATCGCATACAGCCGCAATTGCAGCTCGTATTCGCCGACTGCGAATTGATCGCGATCCGTTTTATAGTCGACCAGTATAACTTCGCCACCCTCCTCAAACCACAAGTCGATCTGCCCGCGCAGAACCACGTCTTCGATAGCGAGCATAAAATCGAATTCGCGCTCGATTCGATCCGCCCGTGCCGCGCGTCGGCCCAGCGTGCTGGCCTCAAACTGCCGCGCCAGTTCGATCGCTTCCGATGACGAAATCGGCTGTCCTGCAAGCGCCTTATGCACCTCCAGGCCGAGCTCGGTCGCGCCCGTGCCCGGACCATCCGGTTCCGGCTGCAATCCGACATAGCGCGCCAAAAAATACTTGCGTGGGCACGCGCTGAACAGGGAAACGTCGGTCACAGTTGCGGAGGAATCGTATTGACCGGAGCGCTGGGCGGGCTCCAGGACGATTTCCGCGCGGCCGATTCTCGGCGTGCGCATCTCCGTTGATGGCTGGACAGCGAACTCATTCGGCGACTCCGGAATCACGGCAAGAACTCGCCTCAGGAGCGCCGGCATCTGTTTGGTGCGCGTGAAAGAAAGTGCCAGCCGCTCCTCCGCGCGCGTCATGGCGACGTACAACAGGCGCTCCTCTTCCGCGCTCTCCGCGTCCTTCAACCGCTCGCTCAAGAGAGCATGGGCGGCGTCCTTCAACGTCTCGCCAGTCGCAGGATTCCGCCACTTCGCGCCCAAGCCAAGATCCGCCGAAAACATCAACACAGGTGAACTGGAGCTCGCCCTTCGCTGCAGCGCGCCGACGAAAACCACCGGAAATTCCAGCCCCTTCGCCGCGTGAATGGTCATGATATTGACCGCTCCCGAAACGGCTTGAGGAGGAGCCTCGGCTTCCGCCTCCGCCTCGCGCACTGCTTCCAAATCTTCGAGCAACTGAGCCAAAGGACGCGGACTCGCCGCATGCTCGCGCCGGATCCAGCCTAGAAGCTTATCGATATTCGCTCGCCCCCGATCCGTCAGCGTGTCCAAATAACCGGGCTCATCCAGAATCGTGGCGATCAATCGATCCGGCGCCACGAAACCTGCCAGCTTGCGTGCCCGCCCAAACAATTTCTCGAATTCTTGTACACGCCCATCCGGGCCCGCAAGCAGAAGTTGCTCATCGCTCCAACCCACCAGCGGTCCGCGCAACACGCCTGTGGTCGCGATCTCGTCCAGCGGATTCACCAGCGCGGCCAGCAATCCCAGAACATCCCGAGCCTCGCGCGTCTCAAGAAAAGTCCGGCCGCCGCTGACCACGAAGGGAATTCCGCGTTTCTCGAATGCCGCTTCGAACTCCTCCGCTGACCGCAGCGCCCGAACCAGAATCGCGAAATCACCGTAGTCGCGGCCTTCCGAGTGCCAAGCCGCAATGCGGTCCGCCACCAGATCGGCTTCCGCTCGCTGCCCTTGATCGACTGACCCGGCCAACAGCTCCACCGGATTCTCCGCCAGCGAAGCCTCGCGGATCGCAGTCAAATCGCGACGTTCCACTCCAGCGCCATCTTCGAAGACGCGCACGACCGCACTCAGAACCTCCGGCCGGCTTCGATAGTTCTCCCGCAGCTCATCGATCTGCTGCCCTTTTTCCCGCAGGCTCGCACGAAACTCGTCAAACACGCTCTTGTCGGCATGACGAAATCCGTATATCGATTGATTGATATCGCCCACCGCGAAGAACCGTTCCGGCCTTCGCAGCAACCCGATCAGCTTCCACTGTAGGCGATTGGTGTCCTGCAACTCATCCATCAAGACGTGCTCGAATTGCCCCGAAATCCGCTCGCGTAGCGTGGAGTCCGATTCGAGCAGCTCAATTGTGTATTCGCTTAGATCCGTGAAATCGACCGACGCAACGCGCTGTTTCGCGGCCCGGTACGTCCTGTCGGCCTCCGCGACTGCGTCCCGCAGCAACTCCGGCAACCCGGCGTTCCATTCCACGATCCATTGCGCGGCGAGGCGCGGCAACAGATCGATCAGTTGGGTGGCCGCCGGATGATGCTTCTTGCTTCTTCGCCCCAACAGCGGCTTGTACTCCGCAGCCAATTGGAAGTGTGTTACCGATGCGGTCGGCGGCAGCGCCACAAACCGTCGCACCCATTCATGCAGCCCGCTCGACTGGGCGTCGCGGCCTACTTCCTTGGCCAATCTCCGCGCTTCCGGGAAGAGATCTTCGGCCGGGGCTGCCGCAGCCGGAAGCTCGCGCAAACCCGCCAGCCGCATACTCTCATGAACATCCAGCAGGCACTGCGCGAGGTCGATCTGTCTTCCGTCATCGCTGGTCGAAAGCGCCAGAGCCTCCAGCAACGCTCGCATTTCCTGCGCCCGCTTTCCGAACAATTCATCCAGCGCCGCTTCTGTCGCGTCTCGCCGCATCCGAGCCGCCGCCGCTTCGTCGAGCACCGAAAAGTCTGGCGCAAGCCCGGCTTCGATCGCGTTCTCTTTCAGCAGCCGGGTGCAGAAAGCGTCGATGGTCATCACCCACGCACGCTCCATCGCCGAGCGCAACTCCGGCCTGCCCACGAACCGTTCCCTCAGCCTGCGCTTCATCATCCGCGCAGCCTTCTCGGTAAACGTGATCGCGAGGACGCGCGCAGGATCGAGGCCCTGCCGTTCGACTAACCAGGCGAATCGCTCCACCAATACGCGAGTCTTGCCCGATCCCGGCCCGGCCACCACGCACACGTCTTGCCCGCTGCGCTCGACGGCCGCACGCTGTTCCACGGACAGATCCATATCAGCCGCCGGCTCCCCGCACATCATCTTCCGCGATCGCCTCCACGCGGCAGATATCGCGATAATCGCACCAGTCGCACTTCTTTCGATCGGCAGGACGGACTTCGATGCGGCCCGCAAGGATTCCCCCGTGTGCCCTACTGGCCGCCTGCTCGGCAGCATCCATCAATTCCTGCAAACGCTCTCGCGTGCACACCTCACCGGTGCGCTCAAGTCCGGGAATCTGGATATGCCAGCCTTCCCATTCGACGCGCCCTTTCAGGCCCACAAACAGTATCCCTACCGGATTCAGCCCCAGCGCGCGCTCTGCCGCCAGCAAATATAACCCGCCCTGAACCGACCCTCCGGATTCGTTCTCTTTCCTCCGGCCACGCACCTGCGTGCTGTACTTGTAATCCACCACCAGCGCCTCAGCCGCCGGGCCGATCTCCAACCTGTCGATGCGACCGCGCAGCGCCAAATTCTC
>JASHRP010000167.1 GCA_030037375.1 Bryobacteraceae bacterium
TTCTCGGGGACAATTGACGGGGGGTTGTGGAAACGCGTCGACTACGCGCTAACGGCGGATCAGTTCCGTTCCACTGGCGAATTTCCCAATAGCGCCCATCGCGTGACCAGCGGAACGGGCGATATCGGAGTCAAGATCTCCGACCATACGCAGCTTCGCGGCGTGTTCCACGAATACGACGCGTACACGGGCGATCCGGGGCAGGTTGCCTACGGGCTGATAGATTACTCGGCGAATGAGCGCGTTCGCGACTCTGCGCTGAGTGTCAAGCTGGATGACCAGCGCGGCAAGCGATTCCATCAGCGCGTGCTGTTCGGATATCACCGTTACCGCGATGTCTTCATGGACACGAGCACACAGACGGACAACGTGGCGGCGATCGTGCGGACCGTTCCTGGACCGACTTATCCGTACACGTATCTGGTCGCACTGGCAAATCCGAATGATCCAACGGCTGCCCCCGGCACGCAGTTCATCGATAGTCCTTACGAGTTCTTTCCTTCATCCAGCCTGGAGTTGACCTCGCGCGAGAATGCAACGTATCAGGGGACACTGACGCATCCCGGAGGCGGGCTGACGTTCGGATACGAGTTCGAACGGCAGGGCGGTGTGATTTCAGGCGCCAACGCGACGCGCTATGACAATGGCGTATTCGTGAATGAACAATATTCGCCCACGTCGTGGATTTTTTTGAATGCCGGCGCCAGGGTGCAGCAATCGAGCACGTTCGGAACAGAGTTTACTCCGCGCGCGGCGGCGACTTTCAAGCTGCCAACCAATACATACTTTCGAGTCAGCGGAGGGCGCGGCATCAAGGAGCCGGAGCTAATCGACAACTTCGCGCAGACGTCATTCTATGTGGGCAATCCCAACCTAAAGCCGGAAACAACGGATAGCTTCGAGGCCGGATTGTTTCGCGAATGGCTTTCGCGGCGGCTGCGGACCGAGGTCTCCTGGTTTCGAAACTCATTCAAAGACCTGATCGAGTACAACGAAGCCGTGTTTCCCGGAACCTGGGTGAACATCGATAGGGCTTGGGCGCGGGGAGTGGAGTTTTCGGGCGCGGCGAAGCTGGCCGGATTCGTCTCTCTGCACGGAGCCTACACGCTGCTGGACACTCGCGTGGTGAATGACGCCGATCCGACCCAGATCGGCCTGCAACTGGTGCGCAGGCCTCGCAACTCGGGATCGGCATCGATTGAGCTGGCGCGCGGGAAGTGGACGTTCGCCGGCGGCGCGCGATTCGTGGGCGAACGGCAGGAGCAGGATTTCGTCTTCTTCGCGATCAATCGCAATCCCGGCTATACTTTCGTTTTCGCCGATGGGTCGTGGAAAGTGGCGAAACATTTCATGCCGTTCGTGCGGGTGAACAATTTGCTGAACGCCAATTATCAAGAGGTACTGGGGTATCAGGCGCTATCGCGCAATGGCGCTATTGGCATGAGGATCACGTGGTAAGGCGGAGCTTCCAGCTCCTCCTTGCCGCCGCGGCGCTGGCCGGGCGGTTCGCGGTTGCCGCGCCGCTTCAGCGCATCGTCTCCACCGCGCCGAGCATCACCGAGATGCTTTACGCGCTCGGGCTCGGCAATGAAGTCGCCGGCGTGACGAACTACTGCCGCTACCCTCCGGAAGCCCGGCTGAAACCCAAAATCGGCGATTACACCTCCCCAAATATCGAAGCGATCGCGGCGCTGAAGCCGGATTTGGTGATCATTCAAACCAATCCCGTAAGGCTCGCCGAGCGGCTCCAGGCACTGCATTTGAAGACGCTCGAAATCAATCAGGACGATCTGCCGGCTTTGTACAACTCGTTCCGCGTGGTGGGCGCGGCGACAGGCACTGAGGCGACGGCTCGGCGGTTAGTCGAGGACACGCAATCGAAGCTGGACCAGGTAAGACGGCGGGCCGCTTCCCTGCCCCGGGTACGCGTGATGTTCGTGATCGGCCGCACGCCGAACCGTTTAGATGGACTGGTGGTGGTCGGGAAAGCGTCCTATCTGAACGAAATCATGCAAACGGCTGGCGGCGAAAATGTTTTTCGCGACGCGCCTTCGCAGTATCCAAGCGTTTCGCTCGAGGAAGTGCTGGCGCGGAATCCTGAAGTGATCGTCGACATGGGCGACATGTCAGACACGGTCAACGTCACCGCGAAGCATCAGCGTCAAGTTGTCAATCTATGGCAGCGCATGGGAACCATCGCCGCGGTCAAGCAGCATCGCATATTTGCCGTCGCATCGGATATTTTCGTGGTGCCCGGACCCAGAGTGGTTGACGCCGCGCAGGCATTCTTCGGCATGCTCCACCCGCCCAACACCCCAGACAAATGAGCTTTTGCGCGCATTCGCTGGGTTTCGCTTACGGCGTCGGAAACGTTTCGTTCGAGCTGCCGGCGTCCGGATTGGTCGCGATCGCCGGACCCAACGGTGCCGGGAAATCTACGATGCTCGGCGCGATGGCCGGCCTGCGCGCGCCTTATAGCGGATCGTGCCTATATCGCGGCATCGAGGTGTCGGCGTGGAAGCGCCGCGAATTCGCAAAGCTCGTGGCGTTTCTACCGCAATCCGTGAGAATCGAATTCCCGTTCACGGTCGAGGAAGTCGTAATGATGGGCCGAACGCCATATGCGCTGGGATGGGGAGAAACGGCGCAAGATCAGGAAGCTGCGGCGCGCGCGATGGAGGAAACCGATACATCGCTGTTTCGAGATCGCGATTTCCGCACGCTTTCCGGGGGTGAGCGCCAACGCGTGATCCTCGCGTCCGCGCTGGCGCAGGAACCGGAGACGCTGCTGCTGGATGAGCCGACCACGTTTCTGGATCTCAAACATCAGCTTTCCCTGTACGGGTTGCTAGCGCGGCTCGCTCAAAGGATGCTGATCGTCTCGGTTACGCACGACTTGAATCTCGCCCTCCGATTCTCGGATCGGATTCTAATTTTGGACAACGGACGCCTTGCGGGTGAGGGGGCGACAGCGCAGGTCCTAACTGCTGACTGCGTGGAGCGCGTTTTCGGAGTACACGCGCGCGTCGAGGGCGGAAATCCGCCGCACATGGTGTATGAAGCGTAGCGTCCTGTGGTCCGCGGCGACCACGATCATCGTGGCGCTGGGCGCGCCGCTCATCGGCAGCACGCACGTGAGCCTGTGGAAGGCGTTCAGCGGCATCTCGCCGGATCACGAAATCTTTTTTTACGCGCGTCTGCCGAGAGTTCTGTTAGCCCTGCTGGCGGGCGCGGCACTGTCGGTCACCGGCACGCTATTCCAGTGCATGCTGCACGATCCACTCGCCGAGCCGTACACGCTAGGCGTTTCGAGCGGCAGCTCAGTAGGCACGGTGATCGCAATCAGTTTGGGATGGAGATTACCGGTGCTACCTGCGGTTCTGGGCGCAGGCGCCGTGCTGCTGATCGTGCTGGGCATGGCGATGGAGGGGCGGCGCCTGAGCTCGTTCACACTGCTGCTGACCGGAGTGACTATGAACAGCATTGCCTTCGCGATCATCCTATTCCTGCACAGCATCGCGAGCTTCGCGCAATCCTTCGAGATCTCCCGCTGGCTGATGGGGCAGTT
>JASHRP010000016.1 GCA_030037375.1 Bryobacteraceae bacterium
TCTTGAGCGTCAGCACGTCGGGCAAATTTGGATAAGGATTCGCGGTCGCCTCGTCGTAGTTGGCGTGGTTCGGCGCTTGCTCATTCCCGCTCGGTCCGGGCCGCAGGGCCTTGATCCCGAGCTGATCCATCATGTTCTGGTGATCTTCCTGCGCCGTCCAGTTCTTCGGCTCAGGTGGATTTGCCCCCGACTGCGCGATGAGGACAGCAGCGGGCGCCAGCGCGGCCAGTCCGATGAGGAGTTGTTTCGCGAGAGTCATGATGCCAGCTATTTTATGACACTATGACATGGGTGTAGTTGGAATGACCCGTTCGATTCTCACTGACGCGCAGTTTTGGATACCGCTCGCGGTCCTCGCTGCCGGCATCGCGCTGCTGATCGTGGTAAATCGCGTATGAAATCGCGATCGTTGCATCGCCTTGGTGTGGCGTGCGGACTCGCGGCCGGCGCATGGATGGGCGCGGCGGAAGCTCCCACCAAATTGGTCAGCGCCGGATTCTCGCCGTTCCTGATTTCGCTGGGCATGGTTGCCGGAGTGTTCCTCGGCCGCTGGACCCTCCCCATGATCCTCAAGGGAACGGCATACCTGGTGTTGGACATTCGCCGCACTCCGCACTTGATCGTCTGGGCGATCCTGGCCGGAGTACTGTGGGCCGTCGCGAACACGCTCACGGTCTTCGCGATCAAGAACGTCGGCTTGTCCGTGGCGTTTCCTCTGTGGAACACCAACAGCATCATCGGATTGTTATGGGGGTGGTTGCTGTTCGGCGAACTGCGCGGAGCGGGGCGCGCGCAATGGGCCAAGGTCATGGGCGGAGCCTTGGCGATCGTTGTCGGGGCGGGTCTACTCGCTTACGCCTCAACCCAGGCCGCGGCGGACACGCATTTGGCCGCGGTCGGAGTGATCGCCGCGCTGGGCGCAGGCCTGCTGTGGGGAACCATGTACATCCCGTACCGCAAAGCGTATCTGAGCGGCATGAATCCTCTTTCGTTCGTCACGATTTTTACCTTCGGCGAACTCGCCACCGTGTTGTTGCTCGCGCTGGTTTTCGACGGCGGCTTCGATCGTCTATCCGCGGAACTGAATCGTGCTCGCCCTGCGCTGTTTTGGCTGCTGCTCGGCGGATTCTGCTGGGTGCTGGGCGACCTGTTTCAGCAATACGCCGCCAAATACATCGGCATCAGCCGAGGCATTCCCCTTTCCAACACGAATCAGCTTTGGGGCTTGGCTTGGGGCGTGCTGGTGTTCGGAGAAAGCAGCGGAACCGGCGCGTTCGTGCACCTGATGACCATCGGCGGATCCGTGCTGATGGTCGCGGGCGCCGCTGCCGTGAGCTTCGCGGAGGCTCCCGAGGCCGAGCACGCCGCCCGCAAGCGCGCCATGGAGCGGGAGAGCCGGCGCTACGGCCTCGACCTCGGCCGTTTGGAGGCGAGCATCGAAGGCGAAGATCCTTTGGAGCAAGCCAGCCATCGCCGGGGCTTGTGGGATTGGCTAGTGGCCGTGGCGGCGGCGGGCGTATTCATTTGGGCTGGAATCGCCGCGCGGCCCCAGCCCGTCCCCGTGAATCCCGCCTGGATCGTCATTCTGGCGCTCGCGACCCTCGGCGCGCTGGCCGGCGGCGGCATTCTTCTGTGGCGGCGAACGCGCTTTTCTTGAGAATCAGAAAATGAGCTTCAACCCGAACTGGATCTGCCTCGGCGTCGTGGCGAGCGATGTGATCTGGCCGGCTGTCGGACTATAAGACGTGCCCGAGAAGACCGTCGCGTTCGGAGTTCCCAGATTCATGTGGTTCAGGATGTTAAAGAACTCCGAGCGGAATTGCAGATTGACCCGCTCCGAAATCGGAATGTTCTTGAACACCGAGAAGTCGACTTCAGCCAAACCCGGACCACTAAAGACGCCGCGGCCCTCGTTCCCCCAGGTCCCCGGAGCCGGCAACACGAACGCCTGCGGGTTGAACCACTGACCCACGGTGCCCTCAATCACCGGACCCGTAAAACCCGGATTCAAAGACGGTCGATCCGGATTCCGCGTGTTGCCGTCTCCGGATTGGTTTGCGCCGATGACCGGCGTGAACGGGAATCCGGACAACAGCGTGACGATGCTGTTCAGTTGCCAGCCTCCCAGCGTTTTTCTCTCGAACATCCCGCCACTCTTTCCGAAAGGCAGTTGATACGTCCCGGAAAGGCTCGCCTGTTGCGGAGGATTCAGAGCCGACGGTCCCCAGTCTCTGGGCAGGTCGTTGCGGTTCATGACCATCTGCGACTGGTTTTCCGACTGAGCCCCGGTCAGTCCGGAGTTCATATCCAAATTCTTCGACCAGGTATAGTTGGCGCGCAATTGGAAGTTGTGGCTCATACGACGCGTATAATCCAGTTGCAACGCGTTATAGCTGCTGTTGCCTTCCGTGTACCAGGAAAAATCCGCCGACAGATTAGGATTCGGCCGCGTCGCCGCTGTCCCGCCCGGGCCCGTAGGAATATACTGCGCGCCCATGGGCACCATCTGAGTATGGAGCGCAGGCGTGATGGGGTTGGTGCCGGCGAGATCGCCGCCAGCGAGGCACCCGCCGGAGGTTTCGCAGATCTGCGCGGGGATGCTGTTGGCATCTATGTTCAGCAGTCCGTAATATCCGTGCGACCCGACATACTTCACCTGAAATGCCGAATTGGAGTCGATTTGTTGCTGCACGCTGATATTCCACTCCGCCACGGTGGGCGTCTGCGCGTTGGGTTGCAAGCCGAACGGTTGGAAGATCGTGCAATTCGGCGACGCCGGAGCTCCCGGCGTGCCGCAAGCGGGAGGCACTGGAACACTCGCAGTAATCGGCAGCAGCGAGGGCAGCGACCCGCTGAAGCTGGCAGTGCCGTTATACGGGGGCAGATCGTTTACTAGAAATGCCGGGGAGTCGATGAGCGAGTAAAAAAGGCCGAATCCCGCTCGCACGGCCGTCTTGCCATTGCCGAAGGGGTCCCATGCCAGGCCGGTTCGGGGCCCCAGAAGATGCGTGGCGTTATTTTGTGTGAACAGCGATCCGCCGATCCTCGGTTCGGTCAAGAGCACGCCGGAGGTGTCGGTGATGTAA
The DNA here is from genome assembly GCA_030037375.1 of Bryobacteraceae bacterium. Taxonomy (GTDB): domain Bacteria; phylum Acidobacteriota; class Terriglobia; order Bryobacterales; family Bryobacteraceae; genus Palsa-187. The sequence continues at coordinate 3,087 of JASHRP010000016.1, forward strand.
TTGGCGGCCCGGCCAAATTGCTCATTCCAACCAGTGGTGAATTCATAGCGCAGTCCGGCTTGGAAGGTAAGATTGCGGCGAAGCCGCATCGAGTCCTGAATGTACCCGGCGCCGAACAAGCTTCGCCAACTGAGTGGGGTGTGATCGGGCGTGACCGAAAATCCGTTATTGATCAGCGTGCCTTGCAAGAACGTGGTCAAGGTGCTGAAGGTCGCTCCACCCAGCCGTTTGGATACGATGTCCTCATTGTCCTGGACCCATTGGAACCATCCGCCCACGCTGATTTGATGAATCCCCTTGGTGATCTGAACGTCATCCGTGTAAGTGAACAGGTTGCGCCGGCTGGTTGCTCCCGCGTTGGAGCTGTCGCCCGCCGCGGTGATTCCGCCATTGATGGTGAGGCTTCCGGGCGGGTCGCCCACGACATACGAAAGGCTGGCGGGAAAAGCGGTGAAGGTCGCGGCGTCGAAATTGAAACCGGCGCGCGAAAATCCGGCCCGAAAGGTATTCAGGATATTCGGCGAGATCACGTGAACTTCTTCCAGGCTGCCCACTTGCGAGTTGAGCCGGAGGCCGGAGGCGAATAGAGGGTCGGCCAGAGGAATGATGCTACTGCCCGTGTCCAGGGTGTAAATGGCCGAGAGCCGGTCCCTATTGCTCAGCAGATAATCGAGCCGCAAATTCCCGAAATCCTCGTCGACGGTATTTTTAGGATTGTAGAAGGCTTCCTGAATTCCGCCGCCCAGCTCCGGACCATTGCCCAGCGGCCACAGCGCGGTGAACGGCAGCATCGCGGGGTTCAAATTGGCGACAGGCTTGTAGGCGCAGGCGGACGTGCACGTCGAGACCGTGGGCAACATTCCCAAGCGCGCCTCCGCGTCGGGCACGTCGCTCACGCTACTGGTCGCCAGCGACTGGCGATAGCCTTCGTAGTTCCCGAAGATGAACAGCTTGTCCTTCTTCAGCGGACCCCCTGCGGCCGCTCCGAACTGGTTCCTTCGAAACGGCGGCGTCACTCCGTTGTTGAATATTCCGGAGGCGTCCACCGCGCTGTTGCGCAGAAACTCAAATATCGATCCGTGCAGCACGTTCGAGCCGGACTGGGTCACCACTACCACCTGGCCGCCGGATCGCTTGCCGTATTCGGCTCCATAATCGTCAGTGAGCAGGTTGAACTCGCGGACGGCGTCGATTCCGAGCATATAGCCGCTCACGCTGCCCGGCGTATCGGCGAGCTGGCTGGTACCGGTCCATTCGATGCCGTTCAACAGGAAGAGATTGTCCTGAGGCCGGCGCCCCTCCACCGAGAACGAGTTGCCTTCGCTGGTAGTGGTGTTGACGCCCTTGAGCGATGTGTAGTTGATCGCGCCGGGGTTGAGCGTGATCAAGTCGTCGTAGCTGCGGCCGTTCAGCGGCAGGTCCTTGACCGCCTGTTCTCCTACGATTCCGGAAACGGACGAAGTCGTCGTGTTGACCACGGGAACCTCTTCCAACACGGTGACCGTTTCGGTTGGTCCGCCCACCGCCAGTTGAAGCACCAGAGACGCGTCCTGACCGACGTCAAGGTCGATTCCCGTACGCACGGCCGCCTTGAAACCGGTCTTCTCCGCTCTGATCTCTTGCGCGCCCAGCGGCACCGAGACCACGTGGAAATTACCGGAAGCGTCCGTCATCACCGAGCGCGTCGCTCCGGTTTCGATACTTTTGACGGTCACGGTCGCGTCGGCCACGCCGGCGCCCGACGGATCCACGACCTGTCCTGAAATCGCGCCCGTTACCTGCGCCCAAGCCGGCATCGAAAACACCAGCGCGAAGCCCGCCAGCCAAGCGAGCTGTGCCCGTCGATTGTTCCGCGTCACGCTTGGCGTTGGAACAACGGGAAGGTTTGGAAGTCGCCGTTAAGAAGCTGCCGCGTGTCGCGATAGCCAAGCCACTCCGAGATCATGGTCGCGTAGACGCGCCGGAAGTCGGTGGTGAAAACCAGATTGTCGCCGGCGTCGAGCTTGGTCAAGCTGGGGATAGTCCCGTAATGCCCGCCCTTAACGTCCTTGCCCACCACGAACATCATGTTCGCCGTGCCATGGTCCGTGCCCAGGTTCACGTTCTCGGGAACGCGCCTGCCGAATTCGGAAAACACCATCACCACTACGTCGTCGGCGCGCTTGATCCGCTCCAGATCGCGCGTGAACGCGTAGACCGCGTCGGACGCATAAGTCAGCAGCCGCTTGTGTGTGTCGCCCTGGAATACGTGAGTGTCGAAGGCGTTATTGCGATACGACGTGTAATAAAGCCGCGTCGGCATCCCGGCATCGATCAGCGCGGCGACCTTCGGTAGATCGAGCCCCGTGATCCCGTAGTCGATCGGAGAGTGATACTTGCTCCAAGCCTGTCGCACCAGCTCGGAAGCATCCTGCGCGCTCTTCGCGGTGTCGAGGAGAAACCGGCGGGTTGGGTTATCGACCTTCGCCGCGGTGGAGACCGGCGCATTCAACACCGCCTTTTCCTCGAAAAATTCTTCCTGCGCGAATTTGTTCGGATCGTCGAAAACAACCGGAACGTGCTTGTGGCTGCGCACTGCCAGCGATTGCCGCGTCCCGATATTCACGATGTAATTCGGCGGCGCAGCCGGGGCCATCGCGTCCGCCAGCCGGCCCACCCAACCATATTCCTCCCCGCTATTTGGAGCGGCGGTGTGCCAGTAAGCCATGGACGTGAAGTGCGAGAACGAAGGATTTTCGTAGCCGCAGCCGTGAACGATCGCCAGCTTTCCCTCTTTGTATAGCCGCTCGAATCCGGCCATGCCCCCGCTAAAACCGAAGTGATCGTCGATGACCCGCAGGTCCTTTTTGGGGATGCCGAGGTTCGGCCGGTGCTTGTAGTACGCGTCGTCGCCGTAGGGCGCCAGCGTGTTGAGCCCGTCGTTGCCGCCCGAAAGCTCCAGCACCACCAGGATCTTGCCGTCCGCCTCGCCGCCCTTCGACAAAGCCGCAGCGGCCTGCGCGAACGCCGGCACGGGCATGATTCCGCCCGCGACGGCGACCCCATACATGCCCGCGCGCAGTAGATCCCGCCGGTTGGAATGGGAGAAGGAAAACCGGTTCTTCATGGCGATGCTCCTCTGGCGAAACAAACCTCTACCCGAGCTGATACTCGGGTTGGCTCATGATCAAGTGCAGTACCAGCCGAAGCGAGTACTCCATATACGTTTGCGCTTCCGCGATACTATCCGTCCCCAGATCCTTGTTCAAGAATGCTATCAGCTTTTGACGCGTCTCGTCGCTTGGGGGAACGGTCATGAAGCGGTGAATCAGGTAATCCACCACCTGCGTCGTGTTTTTCAGCTTCGCGTCCAAGACCATCTTGGATAGCTCGATCCGCGCGGTATCCCGCGGGATCGGCTTCACCCGTTCGATCGCCATTTGCGAGCCGCGGAAGCTGCCGTAGCGAGTATTGAAATCCTCATCCCGGTCGGCGTTCATGTTCGATTCCGCGATCTCGCCCGATTTGGCGTCATCCTTCGTCGCGGCGCTAATATCCATTCCTTCCCGAATGCGCTCGGCGACTCTGCGGACTTCGCCGCTGCCGGTATACCGGTCTGGCGGAAGGAAGCTGATATCTGGGAACAGAACGTCACGGGCGAAATTCGCGCGCTCCAGCAGCAGTCCCGGAGTGATCCAGGCTTGGCCCTGCGCCCATCCGGCTACTGTCGGCGGCTGAAAGAGCTGCTGCCCCAGCGCCCCGGTAATCGAGTTGAAGTCCGGAACTCCCGGAATATCCTTTAACCCGAGCTTCTTGTAAGTGCTTACCGCCAGCTCCACCGGGCTCTCGATTCTCGTCCCCACCGAAGCCGGGCTGTAGAAATCGCGCGACATGAAAATTGTTTCGAGCAGCGGGCGCAGCTCATACTTGTTGTCGCGCAGAATCGAGCCCAGGCGCTTCTGAAGCTCCGACGAAAGATCCTCGCGAACAAAGTACTTGTAAATCTTGCCCGCGATGTAATCGGCGGTCACCGGCTGCTGCATGATGATATCGATGATCTGCACGCCGTCGAAATTGCCGGTATGGCCCAGGAACGTTTTTTCCGTTTCGTCGTGCTGATCCTTGTTCACGACGAAGGTCAGGTCCTTGTAATTCCACCCGGTGAACGCGCGCGCGGCTTCGCGGATGTCTTTCTCCGTGTAATGCCCCACGCCCATGGTGAACAGCTCCATGATTTCGCGCGCGAAATTCTCATTGGACGCGCCTTTGACGTTTACGCCCGCGTCCAGGAACTCCAACATCGCCGGACCCTGCGCCACGGCGACAGTCAAATCGCGGAAGTTGCCAGTTCCCTGGTTTTCGAATAGTTGAAGCTGGCCCAGCAGTTTGCGGTAATCGCGGACCTTGGCCTCATTCGAAGCGAAGTGCCCATGCCAGAACAGCGCCATTTTTTCACGCAGAGGCTGCGGGCTGGTCAGCATTCGATTTGCCCACCAGTACGCCACCCGATTGGTCTCGAGCACGCTGGCGCGCAGCCAATAGAAGAATTCGTCCACAATCGGCTGCATGCGCCGGTTTCCGTCCGGCTTGACCTTAATGCCGAGCGCCTCACCCTTCTCTTTAGCGAGATCCGTCACCGCGGGACGGCTGGGAGGAAATGGTTCCAGGCCGGGATCGTGAATGCCCGATTCGTCGAAGGGTGGCAGCGTGCTGATGTTGGTTCCCTCGAACCGCACCAGCCGCGCGATCGCCTGCGCTGGAGTCATCTTCGCCAGCGCCTGAATCTCTTCGGGCGTTCCGCCGAACCCGGCGCGATCCAGCAAATGCTCGGCGAAATCGTAGTTCCAATCCGCCGCGCTGATCGGCGTGAGGTCGTTTTGCCATGCCGCTGGTCCGGCCTTCTCGGCCGCGGCCGGTACGGCCGTAGCAAGCGCGGCAAGACCCCAAATCAAAGCATTACGAAGCATGTTTCCGGTCCCTCCCGGCGTCGACATCCATTGTATTCCCATCGCGATGCCTATGGTATCCCGCCCAAGTACGCCTCAGCGATTGAACGGAAACTCGGTAATCCAATGAAACCCGCGGCTCATCAGCAGGAATCTCGACGCCGGATCGACCTGCGCGAGCTTCACCACCACCGCGTTAGAGTCCAGTTTCCCATCCAGGATTAGGTGGTCCGCATCGGGCTTCGCATAGTGTAACGTTCCTGTTGCCGAACCCGTTAGCGTGAATGACTGCCCGGCCGTGTCGTATTTCGCGCCATAGAGGGCCGTGGAATCGTCGATCATCTTGACTTGGATCGAGGTGGGATAAGTGGCGATGAACGTCCGCCAGCGGCGATCCGTAGTAAGCGGCGGCACTTCCTTGCCATCCCTCACGAAGCTCTCCACGTCATAGATGCCGTAAATCGGCGGGCGCGCCGGGTGCAGCAGCGTAGTCTCGAGCATTCGGTAGCCGGAATAGACGTGCGCGCCGGTCACACTCGCGATTAGCGCGACCTTCACTCCTACCCCGGAAAGCCTCGCCCCGCGGCGTTCGAACACCGGGCCCGCCACGCTCAATGCCTCGCACGGCTCTCGCAGCACGAATAACTGAATCAGTCTTATTGCGTCCGGTGCGGCGATGGTGACGGCCATCAAGAAGAGATTTGTCGAGAACAGCTTCACCGGGACGTCGTAGCAGAAGTTCAGCACCACCACATTCAACAAGACTCCGCCCGAAACCAGCGCTCCGAAGGTCGCCGTTCTGCGAAACAGAAGGAGGTATGCGCCCAGAAGCTCCATCAGTCCGCCGAAGAACGTATATGGCTGCGACGCTCCCATGAAGCTCCACAGAACCCCCATCGGCGAGAAGTCCCCGAACCGCTCGAACATTCGCACCGGGTTGGGATACGGAAACTGCTGCGGGAACACTTTCGCGAATCCATATCCGAGCAAGGTGAAGGCCAGCGAATATCGCAACAGCAGGATCAGCCATGGATGGAGCTTCGCGTAGCTCTGGCGCTTGCGATCCAGGATCGACCACGCCAACGCTCCAGCAATCGCAAGCGTAACGACGATCAGATTCTGGATGTAGTCAAGCGCAGTGTCGCCGCTGCCCGTCGGTTGGTAGGCCGTCACGGGACCGCTCAGGCGAAAAATGTGCGTCGCGGCCCACGGCGCCAGCGGCCGCGCCACGGGCGACACGTAAAGCACCCAATACAGGCAAACGAGCCGGAAGGCGACTCTCTTGAGCGAGCTCCACGGCTGCGGCGTCTCCGGTCGTGGAGTCTCCGGTTGTGGAGTCGAACTGGCTGGGCTCGAAATCGGATCCGCCGCGGCTGCCATCTGAATTCTCCTTTACGCGATGTGCGCGCCGGTCGTTCCCACGTACACCGAGTAAAGCGATTGGCTCGCGGCCATGAACAATCGGTTCCGCTTGGTTCCGCCGAAGCTGATGTTGGCACAGTTCTCGGGCAGCCGGATTATGCCGATGCGAATCCCATCCGGCGCGACAATCTGCACGCCCGGACGCGCGCCGCACCACAGGTTGCCGTCCACATCGCAGCGGATTCCGTCGGCTGCCGACGGCGCCCCGCCGGGAGCTTCCAGCTTCACGAATCGCTTTCCATTCCGCAGGGTCTTGCCGTCGATATCGTACACGCGCGTTTCGCCCATTCCGGTGTCCGCCACGTACAGTTTCTTATAGTCCGGCGAAAAGCAGACGCCGTTAGGTTGATCGGCCTCATCGCTCACCTTATCGATCTGGCCGGTTTTCGGATCGGCGCGATAGACTGCCGGCTTCAGCTCCGATTGCGCCTGAAATCCTTCGTAGTTTCCTTGGATGCCGTAGGTGGGATCGGTGAACCACACTCCGCCGTCCGGATGGACCACGATATCGTTCGGCGAGTTCAGCCGCTTCCCTTGGTACTTATCTGCGATCGTCGTGATAGTCCCGTTCGGCTCGTAGCGCGCCACGCGACGCCCGCCGTGTTCGCAGGAAAGCTCCCGGCCTTCGAAATCGAAGGTGTTCCCGTTGCTATAGCCAGAGGGATTGCGGAACACGGTCACGCGGCCGTCTTCCTCCAGCCAGCGCATCTGCACGTTGTTGGGGATGTCGCTCCACAGCAGGTACCGGCCGACGCCGTTCCAAGCCGGACCCTCCGCCCACAGCGTTCCCGTGTGCAGCCGGTGGATCGCCGTGTTGCCGACGATGTATTTCCGAAAGCGATTGTCGATCGCGATAATGTCCGGGTCCGGATACTGCACGGGCTGCTGGCCGGACCAATCGCGTTGGGTCGCGCCGTTGCTGTTGCCCTGTCCGGCCGCGGGCAACGCCGCCGCGCCGCACAGCGCCATCATCAATCCGCGTCGAGAGCAGTCAAACCGGTTCATCGAAGTCATACCGGGTATTTATATCAGAAGTTCCACCTAGTAAAACCGAGGCGCGTACTCAGTAAAGCCAACCGGCTGGCGGTAAAGCTTACCGTCGAAACACTGTGCGTTTGATCTGTTTTCCGCCATGAATCCAAGAATTTGGAGCAGTGGCACGGAGATTGCTCCTCGGCGTTGCCAGAGAGCCAAGGCGCTTACAAAGATTTTAAAAAGCCTGCGCTCCAGAGAGGTGAAATCATGAGTGATATTTCCGAAAATTCCAGACCGCGGAACTCGGGCGATCGGCCCGCTTCGGAGGGACACACCAACAGCGGCGGACACACGGCGTTGTTCGCGGTGTTGGCGACGGGGCTTGTCGTCGCGCTGGCGGGCGACGCGTATCTGATGATGCGCTCGAATCGCATCGAGAGTCAGATGTCGCTCAATCAGGACTCCACTGGGCAGCAGATCTCGAAGCTGGGCGAAGCCACCACATCGTTGCTCGAACAACGGCTGAAGAGCATCGACGAGGAGATGGCCGCCGAGGTGAAGGACGCGCAGACCAGCGCCGCCAACGCTCTTCGTCAAGCCCGCGCGCAGACCCAAAAGCAGAGCGACGAACTGCGCAGCAAGCTCGAGGAGCAGGAGCAGGCAGTCAGCGGGCAGATCGCCGACTTGAAGAACGCCACCAGCGAGACGGATAACAAGATTACGGCGGTTACAACCGACGTCGACGGCGTGAAAACCGACGTCACTGGCGTGAAGACCGACGTGGCCTCGACCAAAGACAACCTGGACAAGACCAACAACGATCTGAAGCGGGCCATGGGCGACATGGGCGTGATGAGCGGCTTGATCGCCACCAACGCCAAGGACCTGCAGGCTCTGCGCGACCTGGGAGAACGCAATTACACCGAGTTCGATCTCAGCAAGAATCAGAGCCAAAAGAAAATCGGCAATCTGGTCATCACGCTGAAGAAAGTCGATCCCAAGCGCAACCGCTACACCGTGGCGGTGATGGCCGACGACAAACTAGTGGAGAAGAAGGATAAGGGCGTCAATGAGCCGGTTCAGCTCTATGTGGCCAACAGCAAGTACCCAGATGAGATCGTCGTGAATCAGATCAAGAAGGACGAGATCGTCGGCTACGTCTCGACGCCGAAAGTAACTCTGGCTCGCCAGTAACAAGCTCCTCAGTTGACCTCTTGGCTTCGGAGCTTCGTCAAGGCTCCTTGGCTGTACCAGTAGTGGGGCGACCCAAAGTCCCCCACTACTTTTTTTGCTTCTAGGAATTCAAAACTGGTTGCGCCGACGTGGACCATCTGAACTCCGCGAGTCCACTGCCCGCGTTGAAATAGATCAGATTCGGACCGCCCAGCGGCCCGTAGGCTCCGTTGGTATCGAGCTCACCCGGCTGCCCGCCAAAACCTTGTTCAATGGGTCCGCGGTCCCACACGTCGCCGGCGTAATCGTCCATTACCAGATTGCCGCTGGCGCCTGGAACGAAGCCCTTGATCAGCCATACGGTGATGCCGAGCGGGTTGGGACTCGGCGGCAGGAAAAAGATCGCTTCTCCGTCCTGCGATCCGTCCACAAGCTGAAGCTGCGCGTTGGGGAAATTTTTTTGGGCCAGCGCGAAAACCTGCTGGGCCTGCGCTTGAGTTGAGAACATATACCAGTCCGCCGGTGGAACAGGGTACGCGGACGTTTCAAAAATCATGGTGACTCCGGTTGGTTGTGTAAGCATGCGATGGCGATTTGCCTCCTGCGCAACATATGCTCACACCCCGCGCGAACCGGCCCCCGCCTGGAGCGGTATGTCGTTCAAGAATGGCAGCTAATCGGCCGCGAATGAACGCGAACGCGCCACAGCTTATTCAATTTCCCGGAACGAGAAGAATTTCGATGGGAAGCACCTGTTCGAACGGTTCGACGATCAGCGACAACGACATTATCTGGGAAGCAATCGGAGCATCCGGCGGCGGATTGTAATCGATCTCGATGGTCGTGTCCGCTCCAACATCCACATCCGTCTTTTCGAGCTTGGCGCTCAATCCCGAAGTGCGCGGCGGAGGATCGATGCTAAGACGCACCGAACCCGGCACTCCATTGTGGAATTTCACTTTGACGGAGGACGCTTTGCCCGGTTGGAAGGTCACTTGATTCGGAGTGACTGTCGTGTCGCCGTGACTCAGGATCGCCAGAGCCTGGGCATCCATCGTAGCCTGATCGATTTTCCTGGTGGTTCCCGGATGCTCCGTCAGCTTGTCATCGGAGGACGGACCCATGGGCGTGAGCCAGCTCCCCTTGGGAGTATGGCTGGACCAAACCCATTTGTCGTTCTCGATCTTCCAAGCCGTGTCCATGGGCGTCTCGACCAAGGTGTCGTTCAGAAATCCTTCCGCTTTCAACTTCCACAGGCGCTTGACGGAGAGTTTCACCACGGCAGTCTTGAAATCGCTCGAATACTGGATTCCCTCGACCTTGAATTCTTTAATCTCCATCTTCGGAGCGCTGAAGTACTCGTCCTGAGTGTCCTCCGCGACAAGGCTTAACGCCTGCCGATACTTTCCGTCCTCGAAATCCTGGAAAAACTCATTGACGCGCGAGCGCAATGCTTGATCGACTTCGGGCGGCGGCGTTTGCGCGAAGGAAGCGCTTGCGGCGAGCACGAAGGCAATGCAAAGCAGAGCTGGCGCGGATCGTCGTGCCGGGGATCGTCGGGCCATGGACACTCCTTTAGAATATGGGGCCATTATAACAATTCTCCTTTTTAGGAGCCGTTTTGAACCGGTCGAGGTCTGCAGAAGGGGCCGTTTGATCGAATAGACGGACCTCGCTCGGCAACGTTAGTGAGCCTTCGCGCTTTCCTGCTCTTTCACCCGGTCCAGCTCAATTTGAATGATGTGCTGCAGGGTGTCCCACTCCACGCCGCTGGTCTTCCGGCCGTTGATGAACAGAGTGGGCGTTCCGGTCACGATCAGTGCCCGCGCCTCCGCGATGTTCTGCGCGACTTCAGGATCGGCCGCTTTGGTGGTGATGCAGCGCCCAAACTGCGCGGTATCGATGTCGTTCTTGCCGGCCCACTCGAGGACCTTGTCGTTCAAATTCTCCGGTGTGATCTGGTCCTGCGTCTCGTAGAACCAATCGTAGACCTTCCAGAACTTATCGTGATCCTGGCGATACACGCAACGCGCCGCATCCGACGCCGCGCGCGCCCACGGATGCACCGATTCGAGCGGAAAGTCCTTGAAAACCACGCGAACCTTGTCGGGATAGAACATCGGGAGAATGCTGCGCAGAACCGGAGCCTCAGCCTTGCACGAAGGACATTCCAGATCGCCGAACTCGACGATGGTCACCGGAGCGTTCGCGGGCCCGAAGCCCGGTGCGTTCTCCGTATGGATCTTGTCGAGATTGAGTTGAAAGAGATTACCCTTGAGGTTGAACGCCGGAACCGAGCCGGGCGCGCCCGGAATCACGGTCTGACTGTCCGGCGAAAGATAATACTCCTCGTCCTTCGAATTTCCGTTATAGCTGAGGTGCACGACGACCACGAAAAATCCTGGCAGGGATTTCGCCGGAACTGGATCCGCGATCTTCACGTCCACCGCTGGAATCAGCAGGTCCCAGTAGCGAATAGTGGATTCGAACGCGGCCTTATCGAACGGCGGAGCCGCGCTCTTCGAGCCTGGCGCTCCAGTTTGCGCCAGCACGCTCGCGGCGAGCAGCAGAATGGTTGCGAACCTCATTGCGTTGATTGTCGCACAGCGTATCGATTGCCGGAGCGCGGCGGGCGTTTCGCGTCTCTAACGGTAATGAAACGCCAGCCAAACGATCACGCCAACCGCAGCCGGCAGAAGCACTTCCGCCCAATTGCGGCGCAGGAACTCAATTGCCGGCTGGACCAATTTCCGGGGAGTCTCCTGGGCGTTCGAATTCGAATGCAGCGAAGAAGCCAGCCGCGACCGCAAGCCCGAAGGCATGCCGTTCAGCGCGCGCAGGATCTCTTCGCGCCCGCGCCGGTCCGCGATCAGGATGGTGGCCGAATTGAAGCTGTTGGTGGAATCTTCCAGTTGCTTGCGCAGCCGAGGCGGCACTTCATTCACCGAGTGATACACTCGCGTTTTCCCGCCCTTGGCGATGAAGATCGTGGAAGTCTTGACCGTCACGCGATGCATACAACAGTTCCGCCCGGATTCCGACTAGTCTAAGGAGTCCGCTCGCCAGATGCAACGGCCGGACGCCTACCCCCGCCCAAAGCGTACTCAGAGACCACGTCGATAAAGCCTAACGCGGCTTTGGACAGGGCTTTGTCCCTCCTATAGATTAATGCAACTTGACGGACGATGGCCTCCGGCCCCAGCGACACCGCCGCAAGCTTCCCGGCCGTCACTTCCTCGAGGCAGTGCGTGGCCGCGACAAAGCTCGCGCCTAGGCCCGCCATCACGAAACGCTTGATCATTTCGGTGGAATCGAGTTCCATCGATACGCTGATCTCGTCTTCCACCGCTTCCAGCCACGCCGACAACCGGTTTCGAGTCGTGCCGGTCTTGGGCAGCAGCAACGGCTCCCCGATCAGTTCCGTGGCCAGGATCTCCTTCTTGCGAGCAAAAGGATGGGTGGGCGGAACGATCAACTTGATCTCGTCGGAGTGGATCTTGACCACTTGCAGCCGCTTCTCCTTGACTGGGAGCTGCGTCAGGCCGAAGTCCGCCTGGTTGTCCACCACGGCCTCCACCACGCGCGACCCGTAGGACCGGTCGACCACCATCTCGACGTTCGGAAATAGTTTCTTGTACTCGTAGAACACGCGCGGCAGCACGTAGATGCACGTCGCCTCATTGGCGGCGATCACCAGTTCTCCGCGCGGGGTGCGCTCCAGTTCGCTGATGGCATCCTGAGCGCGCTTCCGCAACTCCAGAATCTGGTCCGCGTAGTCCGCGAAGATTCGGCCGGCCGGGGTCAGGGCGATTTTGGTGCCCAATCTCTCGAACAGCGGAGCTCCCAAATCCTGCTCCAGTTGCCGAACTTGCGCGCTGACGGCCGGTTGCGTGCGGAAGCACGATTGCGCGGCCTTGGAGAAACTCTTCAGGCGCACGATCTCGAGGAATGTATGCAGCTGGTCGAGATCCATTTGTGTCTACTAGGACCTTACAGTCTAGCATCGCATCTTTGCGAGCTCATAGCCAATGGGGGCCCTTAGCCGATTGCATCTGTTAGGCTTGAAGGGCGGTATGCAGAATTGGGCTTGGAGACCGCTCCTCGGCATATTCCTGATCGCCTCCGCCCTCCCGGCCCAGACCGGCCGCAATCTGCTGGTGGTGGTGAATGACAACTCGCCGGTTTCACGCTCGATCGGCGAGTACTATGCCCTTCGGCGGGCGGTTCCCTCCCGCAACATCTGCCGGATTCGAACCACGGCGGAAGAGGCCATCGAACGCTCCCGTTACGATGCGGAGATCGCCGCTCCGATCGCCGCGTGTCTCAAGCGGAACAACTTGGTCGATAGCGTTCTCTATATCGTGACCACTCTTGGCGTACCGCTCAAGATCAACGGCAACCTGCCCGAAGGCCTCGGTAAAGACCAATCCTCGGTGGACAGCGAACTGACGCTGCTTTACTCCGACATCCGCCAAGGGCCGCACGCGATTCCTGGCTCGCTTCCCAACCCGTTCTTCGGGAGGGTCAACGATCCGTTCGGCCATCCCGCGTTTCGCATTTATCTGGTCACGCGGCTGGCGGGGTACGATTTCGACGACGTCAAGGGAATCATCGACCGTTCCCTTTCCGCCACGAACCGAGGCAAGTTCGTGATCGATATGGCCGACGGCGGGAATCGCGAAGGCGAATCCTGGCTGAGGGACGCGGCCAAACAGCTCCCGGCGGACCGCGTTGTGCTGGAGGATACCGGCAAGGTTGTATACGGCGAAAGCGGCGTAATCGGGTATGCGAGTTGGGGATCGAACGACAAGAATCGCCATGAGCGTTTTACCAAGTTTCAATGGCTGCCTGGAGCGATCATGACCGAATTCGTTTCCACCAATGGACGCACCTTCGTCCGGCCGCCCGACAACTGGAACATCGGCGATTGGAGCACGCCCAAACTCTGGTTCGCCGGCGCTCCGCAGACGCTGAGCGCGGATTACATTCACGAGGGAGCGACCGGAGCTTCCGGGCATGTGTTCGAGCCGTATCTTGCCATGACTCCGCGTCCCGACATCCTCCTTCCGGCCTATTACAAGGGCCGAAATCTGGCGGAAAGCTACTATCTCGCCATCCCGCGCCTGAGTTGGCAGAACATCGTCATTGGCGACCCATTGTGCTCGCTCGGCAAGCCGTAACGCACGCGGTTCACGAAGCATTCACGAACTTTCGCGTCGAGGCTACGTTGTTAGAATTAGTTCCCGATGATTGAAGTCGAGCAACTTCGCAAATCCTACGGCGAGTTGACGGCTGTGGATGGCGTTTCCTTCACTGCCAATCCCGGCGAAATTTTCGGCCTTCTCGGCCCGAACGGAGCCGGAAAAACAACCACGATCGGCTGCATCTCCGGCCTGCTGACGCCAACCTCAGGACGCGTGAAGGTGATGGGCCATGACGTGGTCCGCGAAGGCCCGGAAGCGAGAGCGAAGCTGGGAGTGGTTCCACAGGAAATCGCTCTTTACGACGACCTCTCCGCGCGTGAGAATCTCGCTTACTGGGGCGGCGCGCAGGGCATGCGCAACCCGAAATTGAAGGAGCGCATCCAGCAGGTCCTGGAACTGAGCGGACTTCAGGATCGCGCGAAGGAGCCGGTGAAGCAATTCAGCGGCGGCATGAAGCGGCGTCTCAATTTCGCGTGCGGCATTTTGCATTTTCCGTCCGTGCTTCTGCTAGATGAGCCCACCGTTGGTGTCGATCCGCAGAGCCGGGTCCGGCTTCTGGATCTGGTCCGCGCGGAGGCGCGAGGCGGCACGTGCGTTCTCTACACCACGCACTACATGGAAGAAGCCGAGGCGCTGTGCGATCGCCTGGCGATTGTCGATCGCGGCAAGGTCATCGCGGCGGGCACGCTGGCAGAGCTGCGGTCCATGCTGGCGGAGCGCGATCTGCTGCGGCTTACCGGGCTGTTCCCTCCCTTTGCCGCGCGGACCGCGCTCGAAAAAATCGATTCGGTCGAAATCCTGCAAGCGGACGAGAGCTTGCTGCTGCTGTCTCTCGCGGCGGCATCGCAGAAGCTGCCGGCGATTTTCGCGGCGCTGGCGGGAGCGGGCGCGGAGGTCCGCGGGACGACTCTCACGCAGCCCAGCCTGGAAAGCCTCTTCATCAAGCTCACCGGCAAGGAGCTTCGGGAATGAATGCGCGGTTTCTGTGGGCCGCCGTGCGCAAAGACCTCAGGCGGATGCGCCGCGATCCTTTGTCGCTGGCGATGTCGCTCGGAATTCCGTTAGTGCTAGTGACGCTGATCACCCTGGTCTTTGGAGGGCAGCAAGCGGTTCCTCAAGGGCGGCTTCTAGTAGCCGACGAGGATCAGTCAATCCTCAGCCAGGTGCTGATCAGTGCGTTTAATCGGGAGCCGCTTTCCAAGATGGTAGTGACAGAAACCACCGCGAAGGCGGACGGACTTCGGCGCATGGACAGCGGCGACGCCTCGGCGCTTCTGATCATTCCGCAGGGATTCCAAACCGCGTTTCTGAAAAATCAGCCCACCCAATTGCAGCTAGTAAAAAATCCCGCGCAAGCGATTCTGCCCAACATCATCGAAGAGACTCTCTCGATCGCGGTGGATGGAGGGTTTTATCTCCAGCGGGAAGCAGCGATCCCGCTGCGTTCCCTTACCGCGATGCGGCAGCCCAGCGACCAGACCGTCGCCCAAATGAGCGTGGCGTTTAACCAGTTCGGCCGAAGCCTGGCTAAATACCTCAATCCCTCCTTGATCGGGCTGGAAATGAACGTCACTTCCGAGGAGCGGCAGAACCAGGGCGTCGCCGCGATCTTTCTTCCGGCGATGATCTTCATGGGGTTGCTGTTCATCTCAAACTCGCATGCCTTGGATATTTGGAAGGAGCAGTCATGGGGGACTCTGCGCCGTCTGGCTACCACGCCGGTTTCGTTGGGAACGCTGCTCGGCGGGCGTTTAATCTCGCTCGCAGTGATTCTCTCCGGCGTCGCGCTGGCTGGAGTGGCGGGCATGCGGTGGTTTGCGCAAGTCCACGTGGCGAGCGTCCTTCTTGCAACCCTCTGGCTGGTGCTGTCGGGGATGGCGTTCTATCTATTGCTTGCGACGATCACCGTGTACGCGCCGAATCAGCGTGCCGCGAATGTGATCGAGAATCTTGTGATCTTTCCGCTTGCGCTGATGGGCGGATCGTTTTTTCCCTTCGAGATGATGCCGGACTGGATGGCGAGGATCGGACGATTTACTCCCAACGGCTGGGCCGTCATCGAATTCAAAGCGCTGGTCGCGGGAACGGCGCACGCCAAGGATTTGGCGATCGGCGCGGCGTACCTCGCGGTGGGCGGGTCGGTGTTGTTTCTAATCACGGTAAACCGCATGCGGCGGAAATTGATCTGACGCGATGATTCGAGACGCACTCTATCTGGCGCGCATGGATGCCGCGCATTTGCTGCGCCGCCGCGAAACATTGTTGTGGACGTTTGTCATGCCGGTGATTTTCTTCTATTTCATCGGCGCGATCACCGGGAATTCGTACGCCGCGCCCAAAGACGCACTGGCCGTGAACGTTCCGCCGGATGCCGGATTTTTGGCCGATCGATTGGTGAAACGGCTCGATCGCGACTATCAAGTCGTCCTGAATCCCGACCCGGCGCAGCTCTCACGCTTCCGCCGCAGGCTGGCGATTCCGTCCGGTTTCACCGATTCCGTGCTCGCTGGCAAGCCGATGAAGATCCAATTCGGCCGCACGGGAGAAGACATGAGCGCGGATTACGATCGCGTGCGGCTGTACCGCGCCGTTTACACCACGCTCGCGGACCTGATCGTGGTTTCGGGAGAGAACACTGAAGTTTCGAAAGAGGCATTTGAGAAATTGGCCGCGGAGCCGCGAACGCTAACGCTCAACGTGCGGGCGGCTGGGCATCGCCTGGAAGCGCCTACCGGATTCGAGCAATCCGTGCCGGGGACCATGGTGATGTTCACGCTGCTGGTGCTGTTCACCACCGGAGGCGTATCGCTGATGCTGGAACGGAACAACGGAATCCTCCGCAGGCTGGCATCATCGCCGATGTCGCGGGGGGCCGTGGTTCTCGGAAAATGGGGAGCGAGAATGACTTTGGGAATCATTCAGATCGCCTTCGCGATGATCACGGGAACCGCGCTCTTCCACGTAAAATGGGGCCCGAATCTGCCGACGGTTGCGCTGGTGATGCTCGCGTACGCTTCGCTCGCGGCCGCGCTGGGAATGCTCCTGGGTAACTTTGGACGAACGGAAGGACAGGTGATCGGATTGGGCGTGATGGCGAGCAATGTTTTGGCGGGCCTCGGCGGCTGCTGGTGGCCGATTGAAGTGACGCCGAGGTGGACGCAAAAGCTCGCTCTGGCGTTCCCCACCGGCTGGATCATGGACGCGCTCCATAAGTTGATGAACTTCGGCGCGCCGCCCATAAGCGTTCTGCCGCACATCTGCGTCACGGCCGCGGTGGCGATCGGCGCGGGAATCGTTCTGGCACGGTCATTCCGGTTTCAATAACATGCGTACTCAAGTCGGCATCATCGGCGCGGGCCCGGCGGGACTGTTCCTCGCCCATTTGTTGCATCGCGAAGGCATCGAGTCTGTAGTTCTCGAAGCGCACACGCGGCACTATATCGAACACCGCATTCGCGCCGGCGTCCTGGAAAACGCCACGTCGGATTTGATGAAGCGCCTCGGCGTAGGCGACCGGCTGATGCGCGAGGGGCTGGTTCATCGCGGCGTGGAGCTGCGCTTCGCCGGCCGGTCCTACCGCATCGATTTCGAAGAGCTCACCGGCCGCGCCATCACCGTCTACGCGCAGCAGGAAGTGATCAAGGACTTAGTCGCGGCGCGGTTGGCTCACGGCGGCGAGATCCTATTCGAAGCCGAAGCCCTGAGCCTCTCCGATATCGCCGGCCCTAGTCCACGCATCCGCTTCCGGCACAACGGCGCAGAGCAGGAG
>JASHRP010000168.1 GCA_030037375.1 Bryobacteraceae bacterium
AGGGCGTGAAGGCGCGCCCTTTGACGGTGGTCGATAAAGGCATCCTGAAGACGTTTCTGATGTCGCGCTCGCCGATCGACGGCTTTCCGGAATCGAACGGGCACGGCCGCAGGGCCGCGGGTTACGAAATCGTTTCGCGGCAATCCAACCTGTTTGTGAAATCGACTAACAAGGTCAGCGACGCGGAATTGCGCAAGATGCTGATCGAAGAGGTGAAACGCCAGGGCAAACCCTACGGCCTATATTTCGACCAGGTCACGGGCGGATATACGACGACGCAACGCCAGGGCTTGCAAGCGTTTACCGTCATTCCGCTGATTGTTTACCGGGTTTATCCCGACGGCCGCCCGGATGAGTTGATTCGTGGCGTAGACATCGTGGGCACGCCGCTGGCGAGTTTCGCCAAGATCATGGCGACCTCCGACAAGATGGATATCTTCAACGGATATTGCGGAGCCGAATCGGGATATGTCCCGGTGGCCGCGATCGCCCCGGCGCTGCTGGTGCGCGAAATCGAAATCCAGCGCAAGGAGCGTTCCCAGGATCGCCCGCCCTATCTGGGCCGTCCCTCAATCAACGTGCGCATGGATGAGGCGGCAAAATGAGCACGCGGCGCTTGTTTCTCGCGCGCTGCGGCGGCGCGGCCGGAGGATTATTTTTGGTATCGCGGGCCGGGCTCGCGCAGGACCAGCAATTCGTTCTAGCGCAAATCGACGACGACATCGTGCTGAAGGCCATGCGCGATGAGATGGACCGGTCGCGTCAGCTTCGGGTAGTGGGCGGAGAGGACGCTCCGTATTTTTTCAGCTTCGACTTTACCGATTCCGACGACTTCCACGTGGTGGCGTCGCTCGGTTCCGTGCTGGAAGTGCAACAGCGTCACATGCGAAACCCCAGCGCTGAGGTTCGCGTAGGCAGTTATCAGTTCGACAACACGGGACACATTTATTCTGGCCGCTACAGCGGATCGCGTTATGACGGGAACTGGCCGCAGGACGACAACTACGATGGCTTGCGCGAAGGATTTTGGCTTCTGACGGACCGCACCTTTAAGGCTGCGGTGGAGTCCATCGGGCGTAAGCGAGCGTCGCTTAAGAACACCGCAACGCCCGCCGATCAGCTTCCGGACTACTCGAAGGCGGATCCGATCGTCAGCCTGCCGAAGGTGGCGCATCAAAAGACCGACGCATCCGCTCTTAGCCAGAGGGTGGCAAGGCTTTCCGCGGTATTCGCGAGTTACCCGGAAGTTCTGGCTTCGAACGTCGAGCTGCAAGTGATCGACGGCATCACGCGCCTGATTAACTCCGAGGGAACCGCGATTCGGTATGCCGACCGCATCGATTACGTCGTTGCGCGGGCCGAGGGCCAGGCGCAGGACGGCATGCTGGTACGCGACGCTCTCTCGATTCAAGCGGTGGATATCGAGAAGTTACCATCCGAAGTGGACATGCGCAAGCAGATTGCCGAGATCGGAGATCACGTTCGCGATCTCCAGAAAGCTCCCGCGGGAGAAGGCTACACCGGTCCGGTGCTGTTTGAGCCGATGGCCGCCGCGCAACTGATGGCGCAACTGGTGGGGGACAATCTCCGCGTGACGCGGAAACCGATGGCGGACGGCCGCAACGTCAACGTGATCACCAGCGAGTTCGAATCCAAGGTCGGCTCGCGGGTGCTGCCGGATTGGATGGATGTGACCGACGATCCCACCCAGACCTCGTGGAACGGCAAACCGCTTACTGGCTATTATCAATTCGATCTGCAGGGAGTGCCCCCCAAGGCCGTCAAGGTGGTCGAAAAAGGGGTCCTCAAGAGCTTCCTGACCACGCGCCAGCCGATCAAGGGATTTTCCACAACAAATGGGCATGCCCGCCTGAGCGGGGCCTTCGGAAATGAGGCTGCCGCGATTGGAAACCTGTTCGTAACCGCGAGCGAAAACACTCCGCTCGCGGACTTGAAAAAGCGAGCGATACAAATGGCGATGGATCGCAGCAAGCCTTACGCGATGCTGGTCCGGAAGCTGGACTTTCCGTACTCCTCGACGCAAGGGGATTTGCAAGCGCTCATGCAGTCCAGCCAGCAATCGGGCGGGTCCGCGCGGCCGCTGAGCCCGCCGACGCTGATCTATCGCGTGTATCCGGACGGGCGCGAAGAACTGGTGCGAGGATTACGCTTCCGGGGCGTATCCAGCCGGGCGCTGCGCGATATCCTGGCCGCCTCGCAGGAGTCGGCGACGTTGGATTTCATCAATAACTCCGCGCCGCTCGCCCTGCTCGGTTACGGCGGCTACGTTGCCGCGACCAGCGTTGTCTCTCCCGGCTTGCTATTCGAGGAAATGGAGTTGGAGCTTCCGCAGGAGCCTTTGCAGAAGCGGCCGATCGTGCCGCCGCCGGCTTCCAGTTAGCGCCTAGCAGTATCCGTCCATGCGTCTGCTCAGCCGTACCATCTTCCGCGAGAACTTCAAAAGCGCGTTTCTCGGGATTGTCCTCTTTACCTCAGTGATCTTTCTTCCGCTTTCGCGCGGATTCTTCGAATACCTGGTGCGCAATTCCGGTTCGCCCAGAGAAGTGCTGTATCTATTTGCTCTGCTGCTTCCGCAAGCCCTGCCCTTCGCGATCCCGCTGGGGGTTCTTACCGGAACGCTGCTGACGGTTAGCCGCATGTCCGCCGATGGCGAAATCACGGCGATTCGCGCGGCTGGGGTTCCGGGACGCCGGGTCGCCCCTCCGGTGCTCATGGTGGGCTTTTTGGCGATGCTGGTGACTGCGGCGAGCTCTCTTTGGCTCACACCGTGGTCGATCGGCGAACAAAATCGTGTTGCCAAAGAACTCACCGCCAGCCAGCTCACCGCCGACGTTCAACCGCGAGTCTTCGCCGAACAGTTCCCTGATCAAATTCTTTACGTGGCCGACGTGAACAATCCCGGCGGAGGTCCGGTTAGCCGCTGGAAACGCGTATTTCTCGCCGACGTTACGCCGGTTGAGAATCGCGAACCGGGGCATGCCGACCGGGGCGATACTCCGCTGGTGATGCTGGCCCCTGAAGCGCTGGCCTTCGCCGACGTGCCCAATAACCGCATCCAACTGGCGATGCAGAACCTCGATAGCTACGAACTGGGCAAAGAAGGGCATTACGACGTCACAACATCGCCCGCACATGCAATGACATTGCAGGCGCAGAGGCCGGAAGAAAAAACGATCTCGCGGCCGACCATGGAGATGGCCACCGGGCCGCTGTACCGTCTCGCCTACGGGAAGCGCCCCGAAGATCCGGCGCGGGTTCTCGAAGCTCGGGTTGAGCTGAATCAGCGGCTGGCGCTGCCGCTTGCGTGCCTGCTCTTGACGCTGGCCGGCGTGCCACTGGGAATCACTTCGCGCCGTGGAGGAAAATCCTCGGCCGTGGTGCTGACCATGGCGATCGCGTTTGTCTATTTCATCGGAATGGCGGGCTTGAACAAGCTGGCGCGGCAGGGGACCATGCGCGCGGAGATCGCCGTGTGGATTCCGAACCTGGTGTTCACGATTCTCGGATTGACGCTGTTGGCTCGCTTGGAGTCTCCCGGCGACCGCGATTATCTTGGCCGCCTGACCCGGATGTTTCGTTCGGTCGAGCCGAGGCAGCGCCTATCGCGCGCGGCCGGACGCATCAAACCCAGCGCCTGGAGTTTCGGGGTTCCGGTCTTTTCGCAGGTAATCGACACCTATATCCTGACCGGCTTCCTCTTCTACTTCGTGCTCTGGCTCCTGAGTTTCGTGCTGATGTACCACTTCTTTCAGTTCTTCGCGCTGCTCAGCGACATGATCAAGAACAACATCCCGATGAGCCACATGCTCAGCTACCACTTCTTCCTGACGCCCCGGCTGGTTTACACTTTCGCGTCAGTGGCGGTGCTGGCCGCGGTGCTGGTGGTGTTCGGAGTCATGTCGAAGAACAATGAGGTGACCGCGTTCAAGGCTTGCGGAGTCAGCTCTTACCGGCTTGCCGCTCCCGTTCTGGTCGCGGGACTGTTCCTGAGCGCCGGGCTATTCGCCTTCGATCACTATTGGCTCCCGACCGCCGATCGCAAACAGGACCAGCTCTACAACGAGATCAAGAAGAAAGCCCCACAGACCTATTTACGGCCGGATCACAAATGGGTCTACGGCTTGCACGATCGAGTGTACTACTACAAGTACTTCGATCAGGCCGCGACCGCGATGCTGGGAGTGGAAGTTTATGAGATCGATGCTGCGCATTTCCGTTTGACCAAGCACATCTCCGCGGAGCGCGCGAAGTGGGAGCCGAGCCTCAACAAATGGGTGTTCGAAAATGGATGGGCCCGCAGCTTCAACGCAGATCGGATTGTCGCGGTCGATTCGTTCCCCCAAGACACCGAAACCTTCCCGGAGCTGGAAGAACGGCCGGATTATTTCATGAAGGAGAAGACCCAGCCGCTGCAGATGAACTTCTATGAGCTTCAAGCGGAAATCGCGGAGCTCAAGCAGAGCGGCTTCGTCGATACTACGCCGCTGCAAGTGCAGTTGCAGAAGAAATTCGCGGAGCCGCTGGGAGCGCTGATTCTCGCGCTGGTGTCGGTGCCATTCGCATTTTCGGCGGGGAACCGGGGCGGCATGTCCGGATTCGGTATTAGCGTGATCATTTTCCTGATCTACTACGGCCTGGATTATCTGTTCGAGCAGGTAGGAAATTTGAACCAGCTTTCGCCTGCCGTGGCTGCCTGGTCGCCGGACGTAATCTTTTCGCTGGTGGGATTGTATTTCGTGGCCCGATTGCGCACGTAACCGCTTGCGCGGCCGATCAGAACACCTTTCTGAAGGTGAGGTTGATGCGAGCGGCGCCGGTCAGCGCATGCTCGCCAGCCTTCAGCGGCGCGACCCCGTGATAGACAAAGCGCGCCGGACCACCCCACACGACGACGTCGCCGCTCTCCAGAAGCATCCGGCGCGTGGGATCGGATCGCCGTTTGCCTCCCCACAAAAACGTTGCGGGCAGGCCAAGCGAGACGGAGACAATCGGAGCCCACGTGTCTTTCTCGTCGCGGTCCTGATGCAGGCCGAGCTTTGCGCCCGCAACGTAGCGATTGATCAGGCAAGCGTCGGGATCGTAATTGGGAAACCCCGCTTCGGCGGCGGCGCGGATGGCGAGGTCGAGGAACAGCGGGGGAAGATCCGGCCAATGCTTCTTCGTATCGGGATCGATTGGGTCGTAACGGTAGCCGGAGCGATCCGAAACCCAGCCGACCCGGCCGCAGTTGGTCATCGCCACGGACATCGTGTGCCCGCCGGGCGTGACCAAGTGGCGGAACGGCGCTGCCTCCGCGATCCGGGCTATTTCTTCGAGCAGCCGCGCGGCTTCGGCACTGACGAAGCCGCGAAGCAGTACCGCGCCTTCTTCCAAGGGTTCCTTCGACGGCGGGAACGATTGATTCTCGAATAGATCGTGCATGAACTGCACCGGATTCGAATCCGAAGCCGGCTACTTCTTCTTCGCTGCTGCGTCCTTGAGGGCTTTCAGATGCGGCAGATCGTGATCTTCTTCGTGGCACGCATACTCGTAGATCTCGGCGTTCTTGTGGCGGACCGGAAACGCGATGGTCCACGGCCGGGTATAAACGAGCGGGTCGACGATGGTCGCTTCGTAATTGATAGTGTTGGGCCCGGCGGGAGTGAAGCGCTCGACCACGTGCTCCGCGTAGCTGACAATCTCGCCGCCCTCGTTGAGCCAGGTCTTGCCATTCAAGCTCGTGGTATCGATCACCAGCGTGTCGCCATCCCATCGGCCGATGGAATCGCCTTGCCACAAGCGAATGTCATCGGGGAGATGCTGGCTGGCGTCGAAGCTTTTCACGATAGGCACGATCCGCCACGACATGCGCTCATGGAGAAACACGACGTAATCGGGGGTTTGGATGATGTGCATCGCCGAAGGGATGTACATCGACCGGGGCACGCC
>JASHRP010000169.1 GCA_030037375.1 Bryobacteraceae bacterium
AGCAATCCGAACACCCCCACGCCGTTCGTGGTGCCGACGTAAACTTTCCCGTTCACGATTGTCGGCGTGATGTATTTGTTCCCCGCGCCGAAGTGATCGCGCCCATTCGCCGCTTGATTGCTGTTGTAAAGCTCAGTGGCAAGATTGGTGGCGTCGTAGGCGTGCAGCACCGCGGGACTCGTGTTTTCGGACGCCCAGACGATGGCGCTGCTCGTGCCGTTCGCGGAGATGCTGGGGGAAGCACCTGGGTAGGCGTACGCGGTCGGCGATTTTGAATTTGCGGTTGAGGGGAACGCTCCGTTGGCGAACTTAAATGCCTTCAGATTGTCGCCGACCGATCCGTAATACAATGTGCCGTTGAAGAACGCGGGCACGGACCATACGCCCCCGCTAATGGCGCCGCTGACCTGCTGGTAGATCTGACTGTTGTTATTCGGATTGAATTTGCCCATGTTGTCGCGGTCGACGACATAGATGCTGCTGTCTTTCCCCGCTCCGACCGCCAAGTGCCGAGTGTTACCCTGCGAGTCCAGGAGGTCCGGCAGCAGAATCGATCCGCCGGATCCGAAATCGGAATCCGCGTTCGATTCCGCCACGGTATTGTAGGTCGCAAAGTAGTCCGCGACCGCCAGGTTTCCAGTGGTCGAAAGCTTCATGAACGCGTTGCCGTAATCGCCTTTGCTAGGGTATCCGGCGGCGTTCAGATTTGTATCGAACGTGCCGTTGGCGAGGAGGAAATAGATGTTTCCGCTTGAATCCGCATTGAGCCCGCCGCCCGATTGCCAAATAGAAGTCATCTGACCGTTCGGCGTCATGTCGAGCACGGTGACTTGCCGCAGCGTCTGCTCCGTGTATCCCATCACCCACGCCGTATACGGCGAAGCGTCGCAATGCGAAGCGAACGAAATGTAAACGATGCCGTTCAATAATAGAAGCGCTGCCCGCTCTTTATACTGCTTCGGATCGAACACTACGTTGCCGTTCCCGTCATTGTTCGCGCCGGTTCCGGGATACTTGGCTGCAACGGTCATGGGACCGCCGAACAACTCCGCGCCTGTGGTCAAGTCCAAAGCATGCAGGCGCTGATAATAGTTGCCCGAACCATCCTTCGACATCGCGACGGTGAAGATCGCTCCGTTTGGCCCAGCCGTCCGATCGATCACGGGCGTAGAGGTAACGCCGATCTCCGGAGTAACCTGGCTGCATCCGCGGTCATCCGACGGAACCTCTCCGGACAGTGTCAGCGTCGTGTGCCACAGTAACGCTCCGGTATCGGCGTCGAACGCGTACATGCTGTCGTTTTCGGTGGCCACGATTAGCACATTGTGCACGCCTTGGCCCGGAATCGTCACGCCAGACACGACCAGCGGCTGCGCGTCAACCAGACCGTCCACTGCAGTCGTGAACAGAAGGCCGAATGTGTTTTTGTTCACATTCGACGCCGTCAGGATTGTTTCCGCAAGATTCTGACCCGTGCGGCTGTTGTCGTTGTGGTACGTCAGCACGTCGGTGGCGCGCAGCAGCGGCATCGACGCAAAGATCGCCGAGACGGCAAGTAGAACAGATCTAAGAAGATACATTCGAGACTAGCCCCCCAAAGACCAGCGCGCGTCTGGTACTGCGCCCAGTTTAGTACCTGTCCGGTTTGTAGACAGTTCAGGATTCAACCGAATTTCTCTAGGATTTGATCTTATAAATGTAAGGTCCGGAACGAACCCGACTCGTGAGTGCTTTTGACGCGAGGGATGTAAGATGAGGAAAACACAGGAGGGGCGATAGAGACCGAGCGCTGGGCAGCAGGACCCCTCCGACGCTATGAAGTCTGGCTCGTGTGGGCGCCCGCGGGATGGGCGAATCGCTCCGTGCCCGTGACGCGCGACTGAACGGGATAGTCGCGCTGAATCATTCCAACGTTTGCGCCGCCCGTTACGCCTTCAGCAAATCGTCGAGGTAGCGCTCAACGTCCGCCGAACCTTCCGGAGGCGCCCACGGAGCCATATCTTTGTCGGTCGCCGGATCCCACGGCCCCGGCTTCACCTCGTAGCAGACGGCAACCGGCGATATTGCGGTGATCGTATGCCAGATTCCAGGAACGATATCGATGCCGAGCGACGTAGCGGGTCCGGAAATGCTGCCGGGCACGGGTCCGGCGAAATGGCCCGGTCCGAGGATGTACCCCGAAGTCACGTTGCCGTCATCGTCAAAGGTGAACGCGGCCATGTGCCCTTGCAAAACGATGAACGATTCTGCTTTGGGGTGCCGCAAGTGCCGGTGCGGTTGCACGTACGACCGTTCCAGAAACACGTTCAAGAAACGATGCGGATTGTCTTCATTGCCGGCGTGGAAATTGTAATTCATCCGCCGCCGGGGCGATTGCCGAGCTTTCTCGGTGACGCTTTCGATCAGCTCGTTGGTGATCAATTCAACTGAGGGCCGGCTCATATGATTCACTATAACGTCGGAGGCTGCACTCACCGGCGTTTCGTTTTGATGACGATCGGCGTGCCCTCAAAACCGAACTTTTCCCGCAGCCGATTGATCAAAAACCGCTGCGCGGAAAAATGAAGATTCGGACGATCCGTGAAAACCACGAACGTAGGTGGACGCACGGACGCCTGAGTGATGTAGTGAATCTTCGCATCGTATTCCCACTCGAGCGTTTCGGCGAACCGGTTCAGCTCACCCGTGCCCACGCGTTTCGAGGCGGATTCGTATCCCTTCTTGATCAGCGAAAACAGGGCGCGGGTTCCCTGCTTGCGTTCCGCCGACACGAAGGCCACCGGCGCGTAATCCAGAAACTTCAGGGCATCGCGAATGTTCTCCGTGAATTTGCGGCGGCTCTTTTCCGCCGCAATGTCCCACTTATTGACGCACAGAATCACCGCGCGGCCTTCCTCATGCGCGTAACCGGCGATAGTCGCGTCCAATGCAACCACGCCTTCGGGTTCGCTTGCGTCCAGCACCAGAATCGCCACGTTCGACATCCTCAAGTGCTTCCGCGCCATCACCACCGAAAGCTTTTCAGCCATCAAGTGCGTCTTGCCTTTTCGTCGGATGCCGGCGGTATCGACAAACACATACTCAACTCCGTCATGCGTAACCGTTTCATCGACGGCATCACGTGTGGTTCCCGCGATCGGCGAGACAATTGAGCGCTCCGTTCCAGTGAGTGCGTTGAGTAGCGTCGATTTGCCGACGTTCGGCCTGCCGAGGATCGCGACTTTGATTTTCGTCACACGCTCCAGCGCGGCCTCGGCGGTCTCAGATATGGGAAACTCGTGCGTCACTTGATCCAGCAGATCGTCCAGGCCCAGTCGATGTTCGGCGGAAATCGGGAGCACGTGCTCGAAGCCGAGCTCGTGAAACTCGTGAGCCAAATCCTCGCGCCGGGTGCTGTCGATTTTGTTCACTGCCAGCGTGACCGGTTTTCCCAGTCTGCGCAGCATCGCTGCCAACTCGCGGTCGACTCCGGTGATCTCCGTCCGTCCGTCGATCACAAAAATCACCTGAGCGGCGCTCTCCAGCGCTACCCGAGCCTGTTTGAGAATCTGGCTCGGGATCATCTCTGCGTCATTGGGAATGATGCCGCCCGTGTCGATCAGTTCGAAAGGCCGGCCGCGATGCGTCGCGGCGCCGTGAATGCGATCGCGCGTGATCCCCGGCTCATCGCCGACAATCGAGCGCCGCTGTCCCAGGATGGCGTTGAACAGAGTCGATTTTCCGGTGTTGGGCCGTCCCACGATGACGACCGAAGGTAGTGTGGACATGCAATTCTCCATCGTCGCACGCGACAATACGCGACAATGGAAGTAGCAGCACACAGGTCCGTCGTGCGGCGCAAATAACCAACAACAAAGTGTCTTCAAACTCAAACATCAGAAACGTCGCTATCATCGCCCACGTCGACCACGGCAAAACCACGCTGGTCGACGCCATGCTCCGTCAGAGCGGAATCTTCCGCGTAAATGAAGAAGTCGCCGAGCGCGTCATGGATTCGAACGACCTCGAGCGCGAGCGCGGCATCACTATTCTTGCTAAAGCCACCGGCATCCGTTACGGCGGCGTGAAGATCAACATCGTCGATACGCCCGGCCACAGCGATTTCGGCGGAGAGGTCGAGCGCGCGCTAAAGCTGGTTGACGGCGTGATGCTCCTGGTCGACGCGAGCGAAGGCCCCTTGCCCCAAACGCGCTACGTGCTGATGAAAGCCCTGGAGGCGGGCCTTCCTCCCATCGTCGTAATCAACAAAATCGACCGTCCCGACGCGCGCGTTCAAGAAGTGCTGAACGAGATTTACGATCTGTTCATCGATCTCGACGCGCGGGAAGATCAGCTCGGCTTTCCGGTGATTTACACGAACGCGAAAATCGGCGTCGCTCTTACCAGTCCCGACGCCCCAGGCTCCGATCTTCGTCCGCTCTTCGATGCCATCCTCACCCATATCCCGGAACCTTCCGGCGACCCGGAAGGCGTTCTGCAACTCCTAGTTGCGAATCTCGATTACAGCGACTATCTCGGCCGCTTGGCGATCGGCCGCGTCTTCAAGGGCACTTTGCGGCTCGGCGATGAGGTCGCCATTGCGAAACTCAACGGCTCGTTTCAAAAAACAAAGATCACGAAATTGTTTTCCTTCGAAGGTCTGAAGCGCGTCGATGAAACCGTCGGCCGCCCCGGCGACGTGCTAGCCATCGCCGGCGTCGAAGGCATCACCATCGGCGAAACCGTCACCAGCGCGGAATCGCCCGCGCCGCTCCCGCACATCCAGATTGACGAGCCGACCATCGCGATGACCTTCACCATCAACACGTCGCCATTCTCGGGCCGCGAAGGCCAGTTCGTAACCTCGCGCAATCTGCGGGACCGTCTCGACAAGGAACTGCTCACCAACGTCTCGCTGCGCGTCGAAGAAGCCGGGGGGCCGGACACGTTCAAGGTGATGGGGCGCGGCGAACTGCAGCTCGCTATCCTGATCGAGATGATGCGCCGCGAAGGCTATGAGCTAGCGGTGGGCAAACCGGAGATCATAACGCGCATGATCGACGGCAAACTTTCGGAGCCGCTGGAGCTTCTGGTAATCGACTGCCCGGAGGAGTTCATCGGCGTGGTGATCGAAAAGCTGGGGCGGCGCAAAGGAAAGATGGAGAAAATGATCAATCACGGCTCCGGTCGTGTCCGTTTGGAGTTTCACGTCCCTTCGCGCGGTCTAATCGGCCTGCGCAGCGAAATGTTGACGGATACCAAGGGCACCGCGATCATGAACTCGCTGTTCCACGGCTATATCGATTGGCAGGGAGATATTCCGACCCGGCCCACCGGGTCGCTGATCGCCGACCGTCCCGGCAAAACCACCGGCCACGCGATCTTCAATCTACAGGAACGAGGCGAAATGTTTGTGGCTCCGGCGACCGAGGTGTACGAAGGAATGATCGTCGGCGAAAACGCCCGTGATTCGGATTTAAATGTGAACATCGTGAAGGAAAAAAAGCTTACGAATATGCGAGCGTCTACCGCGGACGAAGCGATTCGCCTGGTTCCCCCGCGATTGTTGAACCTGGAACAGGCCATCGAATTCGTGCGTGAAGATGAGCTGGTGGAGGTCACGCCGCAATCGATTCGGTTGCGTAAAAAGGTCCTCAAAGCGAACCAGCGGTGACGCCGTCTAGAAATTTCGCTGGGCGGAGACTGACACCAACTTACCCGTGAGCTATACTTCGGCCATGCGCGGACCTGTGTCGGCTTTGGTCCTTTTGAGCGGCGTTACGCTTGCGCAGCAAGTGCAACCACAATACTCCGAAGAAGCGAGGATCGCTGGCCTTGAAGGCCAGGTGGTCGTTTCGGCGGTCGTCTCCCCGGATGGAACTCTGGGCGATTTTTCGATCGTGCAATCATTGGGGCTCGGCCTGGATGAGCAAGCCATTGAGGCGCTGCGGAAGATGCGAGCACCCGGCGGCTATCCTCCGGGTGTGCGTGCGACGTTTCCGGTCGAGTTCACGCTCCCATCACCTGCTAACGCGCGCAGGCTGGTATCGCGCTGGCATTTGGTGCGGGTCACGTTCAAGACTCCGGCGGACGCATCGCGGCCCACCTTCGCCAGCGCCAATTATCCGCCGGGAGCAGGGGTAACAGCCGCCGCCTACGATGAAGCCAGGATTCTGTCGGTAATAAAGCGGGCGGCTTACGCGACCATCTCTTTCGATATCGACGAGCGCGGCGAGCCGGGGAACTTCGATGTGGTGGACGAATCCGAAAGGACCTGGGGTCCCGAAGCTGTTGCCCTGGTGAGAAATTGGCATTTCCAGCCGGGCATGCGAAATGGTGAGGCGATCAAGGTTCCCTGCGAGCTCTCATTTGTTTGGGGTCCGACAGATGTTGCGGACCCGACGATCGCTTCGCAACTCAGTTTCTCTCCCCCTCCGCCGTCTCCAGCGCCGCTGCAGAATCCTGCTGCACCGCGCCCTGCTGCAACACGTCCTCGGACTATCGCGGAGGATGTGACGCAGCCACAACCCGAGTACACCGACGCCGCGCGGATAGCGGGCATCGAAGGCGTTGTGTGGATCGATGTGAGCGTGGATCAAGCGGGAGTCCCGCAGGAACTGACGATCAAGCTCGGACTGGAAGACGGTTTGACGGAGCAAGCGGTGAATGCGGTACGGCAGTGGCGCTTTGCGCCGGTTTTGCTGAACGGACAGCCTATGGAGCGCAAGGGTTCGGTGCGAATTGAGTTTAATTTGACCGGCGTCAGATCGACGATTTATTGGGCGAACAAATGAGGCGAGCGCCGTGCGCGCCCGCAGTCCTAGTGATTCCGCCTAGCGCATGCTTTGTCCCCTAAACCGTCCCCAAAGCGAATCAGCAATAACCGCTTTTGTTTTGGATTGAACCACTGTGTAATCAATTACTTAGATCGCCACTCTCGGGGTATTGAACTTTTCAAATCCTTGCCTGCATGCGATACTAATCGTCATTAACGCATGACTCTTGTCGGCGAGGCGATCGCCCGTTATCACAAGCTCATCGAAAGTGAAGCGTACATTGATCTAGGCTGGGCCCAAGCTCTGCAGGAACGCAAGAAGGCCCTGAAGCTGGAGGACGGTCCGCTGTCTCCGGTGCTGCGTCCGCACCTGATTGCAAGTCGCGACTACGCAGCACTGA
>JASHRP010000170.1 GCA_030037375.1 Bryobacteraceae bacterium
CTGAGCGTCTCGCGCGGCTGGATGGAGGCCATGAAAATCCCCTTACTGGCCGGCCGCGACTTTCGTCCGGAAGAGACCGATTCAACCCGAGTCGCGCTGGTGAACCAAGTCTTCGCGGAACAGTTCTTCAAGGGAGACGAAGTTGTGGGCAAATCCTTTGAGACGACGGTTGGCTCGGGCGTCAGTTCGCCAGTGACCATCGTGGGCTTGGCCGGAAATGCTCGCTACGCCAGCCTGCGGGAGTCCATACCGCCAGTCGCCTATGTCCCGTTTCACCCGCCGCAAGACCCCAGAAGCACACTCATCGTGCGCACGGTCTCTCCGAATGCGCTCGCTTTAGTCCCAAGCCTGCGTCAGGCGATCTCTAGCGCAGCGCCCGGCCTTCGCTTGAGCAGCGTCCGCATGCAACAGGAATTGGTCGACAATCAAACCATCCGCGAACGTTTGCTGGCCATGCTCGCGTCGTTCTTTGCCGCCGTCGCGCTGCTGCTGGCGTGCGTCGGACTGTACGGCGTGCTCGATTACTCGGTCCTTCAACGCCGCCGTGAAATCGGCATACGCCTAGCCGTCGGCGCGCGAGCCTGCCACATCGTCCGCGGCGTCACGCTCGGTATAGCGGCCTGGGTTTTGGCGGGCTCGGCCGCCGGACTCGCCTTGGGTCTCGCGTCCGCCCGCTACATAGAATCGCTGCTTTACGCGGTCAAGGCTACCGACGCAAGCTCGCTGTCGGTCCCTGCGCTCGCTCTTTTCGCCACTGCTATCCTGGCCGCGGTCCCGCCCATTATCCGGGCGATTCGCGTCGACCCAGCCGAGGTGCTGCGAGCGGAGTAATTACTTCGCGGGCCCGCGCTCGATCAACTCGAGAAACAAATTGTTCGGATCGCGCATCAGCGCGATCTTCCCGCCGCCCAAATCGACGGGGGCGCCGCCGGTCGAGACCACGGTGAATCCGGCCGCTTTCAGCTTCGGCAGCATGGCCTCCACGCCGCGAACGTTCAGTTGGAGGATCGGCGTGCCGGGATCTTGCGTCCGCGTGTGCAGAGGTTTGCGATCGATGTCCTTGAACTCGATGAACGAGATCGCGCCCGCGGCACCCGGAATCGGAGCACGGCTTTGACGGAACTGAGCCCCGGGCGTCCCTGCATTGTCCGTCATCGCTTTGTTGCCGTTCCAAGCGTTCGGGGCCGTGGGCTGCAAGCCAAGGGCTCGATACGCCTCGGCCGTGCGATCGAGGTTGTCCACCGTCGCTTCAAACCCCGCGCCGGGATTCTGCGACTCGCTCAATTCGACGACGAAGCCATCAGGGTCTTGCACGAAGAAGGAGTGGGCGCCGTTTATGGTTACCGGCGAGCCGCCAAGCGTCAGTACGTGAGTCCCGGACTTTTTCAAGCGCTCCGCGACGCCGTCGAAGTCCCGGACGCGCAGCGCGAAGTTCGCCGCGCCTGGATCTTGAAAGCGCGGATGCGCCGGCTTGCGGTCGATATCTTTGTACTCGATGATCTCCACGCCTACTGAACCCACGGGAGCGCCCGGCATCTTCAATTGAGTCATGCGGGACTGTGCGCCCGGCGTATCGCCTAGCTTCATGATGGCGGGATTGCCGTCGAAAGGCCGAGGCGGGGTCACCACCTCAAGCCCAAGCACATCTCGGTAGAACGCAAGCGACTTGTCCAGGTCGGCCACGATGTGGCTGAAATTCCCGATCCCAGTGATTTCCTGGGCGTTCACCAATGCCGCGGACGCGCACAACATTGCAATGAGATGCTTCACGGTTGCTCCGTTCTTCTGAAGTGCTCAATCTGAAAAGCACGCAGAACTTCAGTCTGCATGTCGCGCATGACGTCGATCCGGTGATCCTGCATCTGGTCCATGCGTTCCTCTAGTCGCTTGATGTCCTGCTTGGTTGCGTAATCCTGGTCAGGCATTCGACTTCATTCTACGCTCTCAAACTCGCGCTGGGGCCGGCAGCCATACTTCCAGGCACGCCCCGCCCTCAGGTCGATTCGCCGCCGTGATCGACCCGCCATGCTGCGTTACAATTCCCTCCGCGACCGTCAAGCCCAACCCCGTACCGCGCGCGTCCAGACGGGTCGTAACAAACGCCTCGAAAATATTCGGCAGCACGGCCGAGGGAATGCCTGGTCCGTTGTCTTCGACGCTTACGGTTACGCCAGGCTCGCCGGATCGCTCCATCCGCTTGGCTCGCACCACGATTTTCCCAGTCCCCGCCTCCACGGCGATCAGCGCATTCCGCAGCAGATTCACGAATACCTGCGCCAGCCGGTCTGAGTTCCCAATGGCCTGATCATCGGGCCGAACTTCGTTGACCAGCTCCACGGCCGATGCCTTCTCGTCTATCGCCACCAATGACCAAGCCTCATCGATCAACGCCCGGAGCGCCAGCGGCTCCATGCTCTGCTTGCGGACTCGCGCAAAATCGACCAGACTCTCGCTAATCCGGCGGAGCCGCTGCGTTACGCGCTGCATCCTGGCGAGCCGATTCAGCGTCTGCGCGTCCGGCGAAGTCTCAATCAGCTTCTCGATCGATCCGGCCAGCACGGCAAGCGGAGTGTTCAGCTCATGCGCGACGCTGGCTGACAGCAAACCGAGGCTCACCAGCCGGTCCTGCTCCTCCAAGCGGCGAAGCGCGCTTGCCAACTCATCTTCCTGCCGGCGCAGCGCGGCCACGGTCTTGTTGCGCGACCGCATCAGATAACCGATCTCGTCCCCCAAAATGTCGTGCTCCGGAATCAGCTCCCGTTCACGGTCGCCAGCCTGCGTGGCCGCGTCGGCATCGAGCATCTTCTGTAACGGCTGGTAGACGTATTCCGGCATGATCACCGATTCGAGCAACAGCACGGCCAGCACATAGATGCTGCCCAGCACCAGGAAAAGCGTGATCTTCGCGCGGCGGAGTTCCTGCTCATAAGTGCGTTCCGGCAACGCCAGGTTGATCGGGCCTCCGCCCGCCTTTGCGGCCTGCTCCAGGATGCGGATTTCCCGATCCTGTGCGTCGGCCACCTGCTTTTCGAACAAGGGAATCAGCGTGAAATATGCAGCACAGGCCAGGACCAAAAAGAAGAGATTGTGGAGCACCATGAGCTTCGGGCGAACCTTGAGGTCTCCGAAAATTCTTGTTACTCTGTAATGGTTGCTGCTAGACAAGAAGGATTGCTCCACTTGCGGAACATGTCCGGCTATGATAGAAACGAATGAGTCCCGACATTGCAAGGATGATTAAGTATTAGATGGCAGCCATCTTCCCGAAATCCTCGGACCTCATTATAAAGATATCCGGACTGGTGATTGGATTGGGCGCGGTGGCGACGGTTTCCGCGTACGCCTACTTTTCTTACCCGGCCGTGATCGACACGGGCTACCAGCCGGTTCAGCCGGTACCTTACAGCCACAAACTGCACGCCGGCCAGCTCGGTCTCGATTGCTACTATTGCCACTTCACGGTCTACAAGGCCGCATTCGCGGCCGTTCCTCCCACTCAAACCTGCATGAACTGTCATGCCAAGGTGAAGGATACCAGCCCTCGCCTGCAACTGGTGCGCGACAGCTTCTCCGGTGGGCAGTCGATCCCGTGGGTGCATATTCATCGCCTTCCCGATTACGTCTACTTTAACCACGAGGCGCATGTTACCGCCGGCGTGAGCTGCGTCTCCTGCCACGGCCGCATTGATCAGGAGATCGAGGTCCATCAAGAAAAGCCGCTAAATATGGCGTTCTGCCTCGATTGCCATAAGGACCCCGCGCCGAATATTCGGCCACCGGAGCTGGTTACCAAGCTCGATTGGGTCCCGGACCGCGATCCGCGCGCCATCGGCGAAGAGATCATTCGCGAGAAGCATATCAGCCCTCCCGTTCAGTGCTCGGGGTGCCATCGATGAGTTTAGTTTCCATCAAGACCAAAAAGCCCACCGGGCCGAAATATTGGCGCAGCCTGGATCACCTCGCGAATACAGCCGAGTTTCGCGAATGGGTGGGGCGCGAATTTCCGACCGAAGCGCCCGCGTTGCTGGATGGCGAGTCTCGCCGCACCGTGTTGAAGATGATGGCGGCGTCGTTCGGCCTGGCCGGCCTGACGGCATGCCGCCGCCCGGTCGAGCATATCTTCCCGGTTACCAAAGGCATCGAGAACTACATACCTGGCGCGAAATACGTGTACTCGACCGTGGTTTCGCTTGCGGGGCAGAGCGCCGGCTTGCTGGTCGAAACCCACGATGGACGCCCGACCAAGATCGAAGGCAATCCCGCGCATCCATTCAGCCAGGGCGCAGCGACCGCATTCGCGCAGGCGTCGCTGTTGAATCTTTACGATCCGGACCGTTCCTGGAAAGTGCTCCAGGACGGGAAGGATTCGACGTGGGAAAGATTCGAAGCGTACGCAAAGACGCTTCCTCTAGGCGATGGCTCTGGCCTTCGCTTCCTGAGCGAATCGGTGACGTCCCCTTCCCTGTCTGCATTGCGGACGGCAACCCTAAAAAAGTATCCAAAAGCAAAATGGGTCGAGTACGAGTCATTCCAACGCACAGCCGGCCGTGAGGGCGCGACGCTCGCGTTCGGCGAGCCGGTGACGCCGCAGACCAACTTCGACAAGGCTAAGGTTATCCTCGCGCTGGATTCGGATTTCCTGGGTCTCGACTGGCAGACGCCTCTGCCGACCAAGCAGTATTCGAAAGCAAGACGGGTCGAATCGGAAGACGATCTGGACAAGCTGCCGCGGCTGTATTCGGTAGAGAGCCAGTTTTCGATCACCGGCGCGAACGCGGACCATCGCCTGCGCATGCGCGGCAGCGAAATCAAGCGATTCGCGGTCGATGTTGCTGTCGCACTGGGAGCGATCCCGGGGTTGAACGTTCTGAACAACGGGACAGATCGCCGGGCGAAGTTTCTTGCCGCCGTCGTCAAGGACTTGAAAGCGGCGGGGAAGGACGCGCTCGTCATCACGACCCCGCGCCAGCCACCGCTCGTTCACGCTTTGGCGCTGTTGATGAACCAGACGCTCGGATCGCTCGGCAATACGATCGAGGTTCTGAAGGTCACGACGGAAGATCGAGTGGAAAGCGGTCCGGCCGCGATCAAGGCGCTGGCGGGCGAGATGGCGTCGGGGCAAGTTTCGACTCTCGTAATGCTGGGCGGCAATCCGGTTTACACCGCGCCGGCCGACACGCAATTCGCCGACAACGTCAAGAAGGTCGCCAACTCGATTCACCTCGGACAGGACCCCAACGAAACCGCCGCGGTTTCGAAGTGGCATCTTCCCGAGGCGCATTCCCTCGAGAGTTGGGGCGATACGGTCGCGGGCGGCATCGCGTCGATCCAGCAACCGATGATTGAGCCGATCTTCGGAGGCCGCACGGTCTCTGAGATCGTCGCCTTGATCGCGGGCGAAAAGGTCACCAAGGCTCACGACATTGTCAAGAATTACTGGCTTGCGACGTGGCCTGAAAAGCCAGTGGCCACGTCCACTTTCAACACGCCTGTTTCATCCGCGACACAAAAGACGCCGACCTCGCGGGAGCAACTGTGGAGGCAATCGCTCAACGACGGCATCGTCGTCGGCTCGAAGCCGGCGGAACCAGTAAAACTAACGGCCGATGCGAAGAAGGTCGCCGCAGCCGTCGCGGCCGATCCGTATCCGGACTACGGCGGGATTGAAATCGCCTTCGTGCCAAGCGCGCAGGCCTGGGACGGCAGCTTCGCCAATAACGGCTGGATGCAGGAAACGCCCGACCCGATGACCAAACTGGTCTGGGGCAACGCCGCGCTGGTCAGCGGCGCGACCGCCGCGAAAATCGGCGCCGGCGACGGGCAGATGATCAGCATTTCTCGCGGCGGCGCCAAGATCGAGGCTGCCGTGCTGATCCAGCCCGGCCATGCCGACAATTGCATCACCATCGCGCTTGGCTTCGGCCGCACGAATTGCGGCCGTGTCGGCAAGGATGTTGGGTGGAACGCCGGTCCGCTTCGCACCTCGGATGCGATGTGGTACGCGTCGAACGTTCAAGTCGCTCCGACTGGGGTGCGTTTTGTTCATGCCACCACACAGGAGCGTGGCTTGGCGGAACATATGAACGATCGCCCGCTCTACCGCGAGACCACGGCGGTCGAGTACAAGAAGAACCCCAAGGTGATCGAGGAGATGTCGGAGCTTCCGTCGCTTCATTCGGTCTATCACGAATTCACTTACGACCAAGGCTATCAGTGGGGCATGTCGATCGACCTTGGCGCTTGCACTGGCTGCAACGCGTGCGTGGTCGCTTGCGCCGCCGAGAATAACATGCCGATCGTCGGCAAGGATCAAGTGATTCGCGGACGCGAAATGCACTGGATCCGCTTGGATCGCTACTACGTTGGCGATGAGGATGAGCCGAGGGCGGTGGAGCAGCCTCTTCCGTGCATGCAGTGCGAAAACGCGCCCTGCGAAAACGTCTGCCCGGTTGCGGCTACCACGCACAGTCCGGAAGGGCTGAACGACATGGTGTACAACCGCTGCGTCGGAACGCGGTACTGCGCTAACAACTGTCCGTTCAAAGTTCGGCACTTCAACTTCCTCAACTTCCACAAGCACGATCCGGACATCCATAGCATGGTTCATAATCCGGATGTCACCGTGCGGATGCGCGGCGTCATGGAAAAGTGCACCTACTGCGTGCAGAGGATTCAAGAAACCAAGATTCAAGCCAAAGTCGAGGGCAGACGCGAGATCAAGGACGGCGAAATCTTGACCGCCTGCCAGCAGACATGCCCAGCCGATGCCATCGTATTCGGCAACATCAATGACCCGAATTCGCGGGTCGCGAAGCTGAAAAAACAGGAACGCAATTACGCGATGCTGGCCGAGCTTGATATTCGTCCGCGTACCACGTATCTCGCCCGAGTTCGCAATCCTAATCCGGAGTTGGAAGCATGAGCGCGATTGTCCGCCAAGACCCGGCGCTGATCGAATTCAGCCCGCCGCTGGTTCCGGGCCGGCCCGAGTTTCACGAGCTGACCGATCAGATCAGCTCCATCGTCGAAGGCGACGTCCTCAAGACGCCGCTGAAGTATTGGATCACGCTCAGCATCACGGGTTCCATCGCGGTGCTGCTGATATGTATGTTGACGTACCTGGCCGTCACCGGTATCGGTGTGTGGGGAAACAACCGGCCCATCGGTTGGGCGTGGGACATCACCAACTTCGTGTTTTGGATCGGCATCGGTCACGCCGGAACGCTGATTTCGGCGATCTTGTTCCTGTTCCGGCAGAAATGGCGGACTTCGATTAACCGTTCCGCCGAAGCGATGACGCTGTTCGCGGTTATGTGCGCGGCCATCTTCCCGCTGTTCCACACCGGCCGTCCGTGGCGCGCCTACTGGCTGTTTCCGGTCCCCAACACGGACCTGAACATGTGGCAGAACTTCCGCAGTCCGCTGGTCTGGGACGTGTTCGCGGTCAACACCTACCTGATGGTATCGATCTTGTTCTGGTTCACCGGCTTGGTTCCGGACGTCGCCACCCTGCGCGATCGCGCCGCCAATAAGATCCGCCAATGGGTTTTCGCGATTCTAAGCCTGGGCTGGCGCGGTTCGGCGCGGCACTGGCGGCACTATGAAGCCGCCTACCTGATCCTGGCCGGTATCTCGACGCCGCTGGTGCTTTCGGTGCACTCCGTGGTTAGTATGGACTTCGCAACTTCGGTCATCCCCGGCTGGCACACAACGATTTTCCCGCCCTACTTCGTCGCCGGCGCCATCTTCTCGGGATTCGCCTGCGTCATGACGCTGCTGCTGATCGCCCGCTGGCTCCTGAATCTCCAGAATCTGATTACGATGAAGCACCTGGAGAACATGAACAAGATCATTCTGGTGACCGGATCGATCGTGGGTTACTCCTACGCCACCGAGTTCTTCATCGCCTGGTACAGCGGCGACGTCTACGAGCAGTTCACTTTCTGGAATCGCGCCTTCGGTCCGTACTGGT
>JASHRP010000171.1 GCA_030037375.1 Bryobacteraceae bacterium
GTACTCGATCATGGTTCGCGTGCGCGGCAATCCTGCGCCGGGACTTCCTGCTCCCAAGCTCGACGTTCGTCTCGATGGAGAGCGGCTAAGGCTAATCGACGCAGCGTTTGACACCGCTGAAGCAAATCAAGGCACGCGCAATTTCGAAATGCGCATTCCTCTGACCGCCGGTCCGCACACCATCGGAGCTGGATTCCTGAGCGAGTCCGCCAAGCTTGAACTCGGCGGCAGCCGTGCCAGCGACGCTCCCACTTCACCGAACACCGTTTCCGTCGATTACGTCACCATCGGCGGCCCCTTCAATCCCACCGGCCCCGGCGAAACGGAAAGCCGCAGGATAATCTTCACCTGCCGGCCGAAACCTGGCGAGCCCGAGCAAGCCTGCGCGCGGCAGATCCTTGCCTCGCTCTCGCGCCGCGCGTACCGCAGGCCGGTGACGGCGGCGGATACCGATCCACTGATGAAGCTCTTCGCCTCCGGTCGCGCCGATGGCGGCAGCTTCGATTCCGGCATCGAAATGGGTTTGACTGGAATCCTCGTCTCGCCCGAATTCCTCTTCCGCGCGGAAACGCCTCCGGCCGGGCAAGTCAAAGGCGCGGCGTACCATCTCCCCGATGTCGACCTCGCCTCCCGCATCTCATTCTTTCTCTGGAGCAGCATCCCTGATGACGAACTGCTCAGCCTCGCCGACCACGGGAAACTACGCGACCCACAGATTCTCGCGCAGCAAGTCCGCCGCATGCTCGCCGATCCGAAGTCGAACGCTTTGGTCGAGAATTTCGCCGGCCAATGGCTGCGTTTGCGCAACGTCTCCGATTGGCGGCCCGATCCCGAAAAGTTCAAAGACGTCGACGATGCGATGCGCACGGCTTTCGAGCGCGAGACTGAGCTATTTTTCCAAAACATCGTCAGCGAAGATCGCAGCGTGCTCGAATTTATCGACGCTGATTACACCTTCTTGAATGAACGGCTGGCCCGCTACTACGGCATCCCCGGCGTTCGCGGCAGCTACTTCCGCCGCGTGGCTCTAAAGTCCGGCGCCCGTGGCGGCATTCTCACACAGGCCAGCATCTTGATGGTGACTTCGTATCCCACGCGCACCTCGCCCGTGCTTCGCGGCAAGTGGATTCTCGAAAGCATCTTGAACGCCCCGCCCCCTCCGCCTCCGCCGAACGTTCCGCCACTGGCCGACACCGCGAACACATCCGCCACCAGCCTGCGCGAAACCTTGCTGAAGCATCGCGCCGATCCCGGCTGCGCTTCCTGCCACGCCCGCCTCGATCCGCTCGGCTTCTCGCTTGAGAATTTCGATGCCGCCGGCAAGTATCGCGCGAGCGAAGACGGCGCAACGATCGATGCCTCAGGAAGCCTGCCCGACGGCACGGAAATCGACGGGGTCGTGGGCCTAAAGAAGCTGCTTCTCTCGCGCAAGGACGAATTCGTGGAAGGGCTCGCCAGCCAGTTGCTCACCTACGCGCTCGGCCGCGGTCTCGAATACTACGACCAGCCTGTGGTGCGCGAACTTCGCCGCCAAACCGAGCAGAGCGATTACAAGTTCTCCTCCCTGATCCTGGCGATCGTGAATAGCGTACCATTTGAAATGAGGATGGTTCCGGAATGATTGTCAGCAAACGAGCATTGGACCGCCGAACATTCCTCCGCGGCGCGGGCGCTGCTGTTGCTCTTCCGCTGTTGGACTCCATGGTCCCGGCGTTCGGCTCCCCGGCGCCTATCACTCGCATCGCCTTCTGCTACACGCCCAACGGGATCATCATGCGCGATTGGACTCCTCAGGCCGAAGGCGCTTCCTTCGAGTTCACCAAAACCCTCCAGCCGCTCCAACCCTATCGCGACAGGCTCCTGGTGCTGACGGGATTGGAGCATCACAACGGCGAATCTTTGGGCGACGGCGCGGGCGACCATGCTCGCGCGGGCGCAACCTGGCTCACCGGCATTCATCCCAAGAAAACCCAAGGCGCGGATATCCAAAACGGCATCTCGGCCGATCAGATCCTGGCGAACGAAATCGGCCATCAGACGACGCTGCCTTCGCTCGAGCTCGGCCTTGAAGATGTCCGCATGGTCGGCAACTGCGATTCCGGCTATAGCTGCGCCTACAGCAATACGCTCGCTTGGCGCAATCCCACCACTCCGCTGCCCTACGAAACCAATCCGCGTGCGGTGTTTGAGCGCCTGTTCGGCGACGGCGACACCACCGGCGCCCAAGCGCGAGCCACGCGCTCCCGCGAAAATCGCAGCCTTCTGGATTTCGTCACCGCCGACGCCTCCCGGCTCAACGCCTCTCTCGGCGCATCCGACCGCCGCAAGATGGCCGACTATCTCGATTCGGTGCGCGAAGTGGAGCGCCGCATTCAGAAAGCCGAGGCGCAGAATTCCTCATCGGCCGCGATCCCTTCGATCGACCGGCCCGACGGAATTCCTCCGACTTTCGAAGAACACATCCAGTTGATGTACGACCTGATGACGATCGCGTTCCAAGCCGATCTCACGCGAGTCATCACGCTGATG
>JASHRP010000172.1 GCA_030037375.1 Bryobacteraceae bacterium
TCACCGATCGCCTCCCTCTCCCACTGGCTCACGGCGGTCATGATGTTCAACACCAGCCTTCCGGCGGCCGAACCCGTATCGAGCGACTACTCTTCTCGCAGAAACGGTCGAACTTGGCGTTGTCCAAAACTTCATTGAGCCGCTTATAGAAGGGGTGACCCGGCGCCGTGGCTAGCTCACCGCCGAACCACAAGCCCTCTTGCCGCTCTCGCATCTTCCGCGTCCCCATTGCCATACCCAAAGTTTAAAGTCAAAACATTTTCAGGTCCAGCCGTTTTGGGGTTTAGACACGGGCTGCTAAGGCTGACCCCGTGAACTCAAGTCCCCCAGCATCGTCGATGAGGCACCGCGGAAAACTGAAGACTGGCGCCGTCGACCAGCTGACGTTGGTTGTCAGCCGCAGGGCGGAGCGAAGAAGCTGCATGCCCTTCGCGTATTTGGTGGCCTGAGGAGTAGCGCGTCGCAGGTCAACGCACGTCGTACTCTTAGATGAAGAGGGATGTCATAATAGGCGAGATTCCCGACTAAAACGGGGATTATCAGGGTCCGATCCTCCTCAATCTCGCGGATTCTAGCCGCATCGAGCTCCTCCCTGACCCACCTCGATTTTATGGATGTTGAGGACAAGATGATGATGAACACTTCACATGACTTGATCCCGGCTTCAATTTCTTCAGCGAGCTTGCCACCTGGAGGATGCCGAGCCGGTGGGAACAGCGCTCGCAGACGTTGTTCTCGAAATAGAGAAGGTGCTCGCAACACTGACATTTGAAGATACGCATACGTGCAGGCCAACCCTTGCTCCCGGACGCAGGTCGAGACGGCGTGCGTCTGGCCGGGCTGCTTCCGTCGAACCGATGCTACAGCGTGCGAGGCCCGCGCCGGTTGGCGCTATTGCGAACGAACCGGCGATTCGCGATTTAAGGCCATCTCAAATCTTCTCGCGGGGGGAGGGACGCTAAAATCGCCCGTCAAAATCTCCCGGCTGGTTGCATCGCGTCCATATAATTCATGGTTGGCCGGTCCATCCGGCCGGAGCGTTGCCCCTTGCAGGGAAATGCCGGCGAAGAGGCCGTGCGTGCGCGAATACGACAGCATTTCCGCATTCAGCAAGACGTCCGTCTTCGCGCTTATATCTCGACCGATCGGCCCAGCGGCCCCTGTCGCATCTCCGCCGATCGTGAACTTGTCGGACAGGAGGTGCTTCATCCCACCGTCGTTCATCACCAGCAAAATCACGTCTGTTTCCGTGGCGCCAATCTGGAATCCGACGCTTCCGCCTTCAACCCGCATCCCGGCCGGAGCGCTCCAAGCGGTGCCTCCGTCACGGCGGCATGCCGCGAATCCACGGCCGTAATCCGCCCCAACTATGAACCCGGCTTTCTTCATTCCCGGGATAACAACGATGCACTTCGCCTTATTGAGCAGGTCCTGAGGAACA
This sequence comes from Bryobacteraceae bacterium, assembly GCA_030037375.1. Classification (GTDB taxonomy): domain Bacteria; phylum Acidobacteriota; class Terriglobia; order Bryobacterales; family Bryobacteraceae; genus Palsa-187. Next base: position 1,442 of record JASHRP010000172.1, read on the forward strand.
CCCTTATCGGAAGCCCTCATCATGTCCCTCAGCGTGTCGGCCGAAGCGTCCAACCTGTCTTCCACCTTGATTGCCCGGTCCGCCGCGAAGAGCACCATGCTCATGGACCCGGCAATTATCAGCCCTAAGACACTGTGTTTCAGTTTCATAAAGTAGCTGTTCTCCCTGATGTCACTTTTGTAGCTCCGGCATCCGCCAGGAACGCACCGGAAAATTCGGAGAGCAAGCCTCTGGCCGTTTCGGGCCGGCCGCTGGGGCGTCATCCGCGACGTGACCACTGTGATCCTTCGGATGGGAACGCCGTTTGATACACACGACGGTGGGATCGCGAGTTAGGCATCGCCTGTCCGCCGCCGCCCTCGGTGGTTTGGCCATTTGTCTGCACCGAAAGAGCGTGCACGGCCATACGGCCGGGTGGAAAGGATGGAAGACTATGCAACGATTTACTGCAATATTCACACTTCCCTTGATGCTCTCAATCGCGGCCACACCGCTGCTGAGTGACGATCATGACAAGAAAACTGATGTCACAATTACTGAGCCTGTTCAGATTCCGGGTGGGATGGTTCTGGCTCCGGGCGCCTACATGTTCATATTGAACAACTCGGCCAGCAATAGGAACATTGTCGAAATCAAGAGCGAGGACGGGCAACACCTGTATGCAATGGTTCTGGCCCAACGGACCACTCGAGTTGATCCTAGCTCGAAGACCGTGCTCACCTTCTACGAAATGCCCAATGGAGCGCCTCCAGCCCTCCGGCAATGGTTCTGGCCCGGCGATGCCGACGGACAGGAGTTCTTGTACCGGCACAACGAGGCCACCACAATCAGTCAAATGAGTCACCAATCGGTGCCCGAGGCGAGCGACGAAGAATACTTGAGCCTGAAGGCGCCTGACGAAAGCGCGTTCGCTAAGTGATGTCCGTAACGTGGCGGTGAGCCGCTGGTTGACCGCCGAGCGCCCCGAGCCTTCCGTAAGGGTGACTTTACGGGATCAGGGCTTGCTGTGCTCGCTGAAGAATTTGAAGACTTCGGGCATGCCCTTGGGGATGATGGTGCCGTGATCCTCCGGTCCCATCTCGACATACCGATAGTTCATCTTCAGTTCATTCATCGCGGCGACCCACTGACGCGTGCGATCGACGGGAACGGCGGTGTCCGCGCCACCCTGGAGCAGTATCACCGGCATGGTGTCCTTGACAGGCGTCAGCATTTCCTTCGCGTTGGGCTGCATGGCGAACGCGGCGGGAGCGAGGGCCCCGATCGCCGCCCAGTTGGAGGCGTACTTCGTGCCCAGATACAGGGCTCCCGCTCCGCCCATGGAGTGACCCATCAGATAGGTGCGCTTCTCGTCGACGTTGAATTCCTTGCGGACCAGATCGAGGACGTTCATCACGTCCTTTTCGCTCAGCTCGCGAAGGTTGGGAGGATCGTTGTTGGGAGGCGCAGCTTTCGCTGCTCCGCCCGCACGCGGCTGCCCGACGGGCGTACCGTACCAGCCGCGCGGGTTATAACCCATCGGTCCAACGATGATGTAACCGCCCTCTTCGGCGAGATCCACAGCCGGGCTGCGCAGCAGGTTATTGTGATCTCCGCCCAGGCCGTGCAGCATCACGATCAGCGGAGCCTTCTTGTCCTTAGTCACCTTGGAGGACACGAAGAGAGCGTAAGGCAAATCTTCGTTGGTATCCGCAAAATGATACTTGCGCTGCTGAACCCGAGGATCGGGCGGACGGTTGATCCCTTTCGGAGCTTGTTTCTGTTGTTGCTGACCGAGCGCGCTCGGCGGCTGCACCAGGACTAGTTGAAGACACAACCCGAGTCCTGCGGATGCAGCAACCGCGAACGTTTTCTTTCTGAGTCTCATGAGCCGGTCTCCTATATCGAAGTGACGATCGATCAATTCGCTTTGACGTGTGCGTTAAAGAACGCGTAGATGTCCGCCATGCCGGCCTCAATCACGCTTCCGTGATCTTTGCCGCCGATCTGCAGGAATCGATAATCCAGTTTCAGCTCCTGCATGGTGTCGACCCATTGCTTGGTATTCGCGATCGGAACCTGCACGTCTGCGTCGCCCTGCAACACCATCACCGGCTCCTTTATCGCCGAAAGGATCATGCTGCGATTCTGATTCATCAGGAACGCGGCGGGAGCGATCGCCGCAATGGCGGCCCAGTTAGACGGGTACTTCGATCCGAGGAAGATCGTCCCCGCGCCGCCCATGGAGTGCCCCATCAGATAGGTGCGGCGCTCATCCACGTTGAATTCCTTCTTCACGATGTCGATGACGTTGAATACGTCCTTTTCGCTCAGCTCGGCGAGATTCGCGGGCGGGGGAGGCGCGGCCGGCGCACCGGCTCTGCCCCTGCCTGCCAAATTCATGACCGGCGATCCATACCAACCGCCCGTGTTATAGCCCATCGGCGCGACCAGAATGTAGCCGCCCTCTTCCGCCAAATCGAGAGCCTTCCCCTGGCACATGTAACCAGGGCCGATTCCCAAGCCGTGCAGCGATACGACTAGCGGGTTCTTCTTATCTTTCGAAACCTTCGACGATACGAACAGGCAATACGGAAGATCTTCGTTGGTATCGGCAAAGTGATATGTGCGGTTCTGCACTCGCGGATCGTTGGATCTAACGAACCCGCCGCCCTTGCCCTTCGGCGCGGGCGCTTGGGCCGACGCTTGGGGCGTGGGTAGCAGGGTGAGGAGCATCGCCGCGGTTCCCGCTAGTCCGATCTTCAGGAAGTTCTTAAGCATGAGGTTCGTCGCCTTTCGTCGGTTAATGGTCCAGGTCAAAATCCCGCACTGCACGAGAAATTCGCTGCATCATCGGTACTGCCGCTGCCCTTGTATTTCGCGACCTGTGGATACTGGCACAGCGGCCGGGAACGCGTGATCGCTCCGGTCTGGTCGCGGCGAGCGGCCGGCAAGGTCGCCGGCGCTTTGCTGTTTTCCACCCACGAAAGCAATGCGTCGAGTTGTCC
>JASHRP010000173.1 GCA_030037375.1 Bryobacteraceae bacterium
TTAGCCCTCGGCGACAAGCCGTTGCTCGATTGTTCGAATCCGCTGAAATCGGACCTTTCGGGGTTGGAAATGGGAACGACCACCTCGGCAGGGGAGCAAGTGGCCGGCTGGGCCAAAAGCTCCAAGGTGGTCAAAATTTTCAATACCACCGGGTTCAACAACATGACCGATCCGAAATATCACGGCGAACGATTGGCCATGTTCTACTGCGGGGACGACACGGGCGCGAAACAGATCGCCGCCGGCTTGGCGCACGATATCGGGTTCAACCCGATCGACGCGGGTCCCCTTTCGAACGCGCGCCTGCTGGAGCCGGTTGCGATGTTGTGGGTCTGGCTCGCGGTCCGCGGCGGCCTGGGCCGCGACTTCGCCTTTCAGTTGGTCAAGCGCCCATAAGGTAGCTGCCCGCAAGACGGGTAGCCCGCGCGGCCTTTGCGGGCGAACGCTACTATTTTCCTTTCGCGTTTGGATTCGGCGGCGGAATCGTCTGCGGATCCCAATGTTCGTCCGCTTTGCCGTCGACGAAGCGCCACATGTCGAACCAGGTGGTGTAGTAGCTCTTGGATGGATCGCGCGGATCGGGCGTGGGGCCGCGGGGCGTCACCACGGTTACGTAGTCGCCGTCGGCGAGCACGGCCACGATCTTGGTCTTGACGAATTTCGGCGGCACCGGTGTAGGCTGCACGCCTCTGCCCTTGAAAAATGCAACCACTCCCGCGCGCCCGGAAGCGGCAAGCGGGTTGTGCTGATGGTATGCCTCGGTCAGCCACTTGTCAGATTGATCCCATTGATTGCACTCCAGCAGGTCCAGCATGATGTGGTACGCGGACTGAAGATTGCGGTCCAGCTTCTTATCCTTGCTGTGGAACAACGCGTCCGGATTGGCCACGCCGACCACCGGCTCCTGCGCGAACACCGGCGCGCAGACGAACAGGGTCAAGCCTAAGAGAGTCGCTGTCTTTTTCATGCGTACCATCGTCAAACAGCGGGGGGCGTCTGTCAAGCGCGTATAGGAGAATGAAACCATGACCGGGATCCAATATGTTACCGATGAGAAAGGACGCAAGGTCGCCGTTCAGATCGACCTCAAAGAGCACCGGGACCTTTGGGAAAACTGTCAGGACGCTTTGATTTCCGAATCGAGGCGCAAGGAGAAGGCAATCCCTTAACGAGAAGTACCGCGAGTCCCGCGCCAAGCGGCCGCGTTCGCGCGGATAAGTGGATAGGTACTACCTCGAAATCAAGCAGTCAGCGCAGAGAGAACTCGATGCACTCGATGATCCTCTGTTCGTCCTGCTCGACCGCAAAATAATGGCATTAGCCGGCGATCCGCGTCCGCGCGGAAAAACCGTCGCCGAATTAACTCGCATCACTGCCCGCGCAGCACGCCCACGCCGATCTGCCCGTGAATGTTGGCCACGGGATGAGCAACGTCGCCGCCACCGAACCAGACGCGCACGTCGTTGCCGGAAACCTCCACCGTCGGATCGCACACCACTTGGCTGTCCCACGCTTGCTCACCCGCAATCGGACGGAAGCTATCGTCGCGTTCCCACTTGACGCCGTCCTGCGATTGCGCCAGCCCGATCCGCCGATGCTCCGCGCGGTCGCGGCCGGTGTACAGCATCCAATAAGATCCGCCGGAAGACCACACCGCCGGCTCGCCCAATCCGTTTTCATCGAACGAATCCGCCGAGCCGAGTTCGAGCACCGGATTCGCGCGCAGTTTCTCCCACTCGACTCCGTCGCGCGACCGCGCCACGCCGAGTGTCTGCCTTCGCGCCCGGTCCTGCCCCAGATAGTAGAGATAGAAAAACTCCCCCCGACGAATTACATATGGATCGGCGGCGCCGCGCTCGTCGAAACTGCCGCGAGGCCCGGGAGGCATGACCAGCTTCGAGAGCTTCTCGAATCGCATGCCATCGTTCGAACGCGCCAGGGCGATCCCCGGAGGATCACCGGCGACGTACCAATACCAAATCGCTCCGTTCTCGACCAGCGCGGAACCGTTGCTTCCCTGACCTGCCGGCCCCGGACTCTCCCAACCTTCCGCGCTGAGAACTTGCCCGAGCTTCTTCCACGCGACTCCGTCGGATGAGCTGGCCGCGCCCGTGCTCCAAACCTTTCCGTCAAAACCCGAATAAAGGTTCGAGTACGCACCGTGAAAGCGGACCACGGAAGGATTGAGCACGTCACCGGAGTCCCACGCCTCGGGACCGCGACCTAAGACAGGTTCCGGTGAGGCCGCCCATGTAAACGGCGTATGTGGACCCGCCGAGTCGGGAGGGGGAAGAGTGAAATCGGAGTAGTGGCCGCAGCCGCATAGCGCCACAGACAAGCCGGCGAGCAGGAGACCGCGCATCACACCGGCACGCGCAGCTCGAGCTTGGAGCCTTGACCCGGCTTCGATTCGATCACCAGATCCCCTCGTAACATGCGCACGCGCCGCTTGATGCTGACCGGACCGAGCCGCAACAACTCCAGCTCATCGAGCGTGAATTTTCCGCTGAACGGGAATCCCGAGCCATTGTCTTCGACCGTCACCTCCAGCCGCTGATCGGCCAGCGAAGCGGACAGGGCGACTCGTGTCGCATGAGAATGCTTTTGAATATTGTTGAGCGCCTCGCGGACGATCTGTAAAACCTCCAGCGAAACTTCG
>JASHRP010000174.1 GCA_030037375.1 Bryobacteraceae bacterium
GGAGGAGGCGCTGGATCGCGTGTTCACTCCGTTTTACCGGCTCGACGATTCACGCTCGCGCGAATCGGGCGGAGTGGGGCTGGGGCTCGCCATGGTGAAGACGCTGGTCGAGGCGAGCGGCGGAACAGTGACTTGCCGGAACCTCAGTCCGCGAGGACTCGACGTCAGCATTCGCCTGCGCGGGGACCCGAGAGTGCGGGGGTAAACGCAGAGGGGCACCCTAAGCGTTTCAACCGATGGCCCGAATAATGGAGGAGCCGTATACTTCTGGCATGGGGCTGCTTGAAGAGGCGATCCTTACCGGCACGATCTCCGCGTTATCGATGGTTCTCTTTCTCTACTGGACCGCGCGGGCGCTGGCACTGAGCGCTCCTCAGGGCGAGCTCGACAAGATCCTGAACAGCGACTTCGATGTGGCGCGGCGGGTGTGGCTCGCCCTCCGTGTTATCTCGGGGGCGCCCGCTCTGTTGTCCGCTTAGCCAGGCGCATCAGTTCGCCCCGCTCCCGGCCTTGACGTAATCCGAAAAAGTCTGGTTCGCCTGCCGGCGCACGGCGAACGCGAGGACTCGGGCTCGCGACTGCATCGAAAAATGCGATGGGAACCACAGCCCATCGGCTACCGGCGTCTTCTCCAGCTCGAAGCGCGTGCCCGGCATCACCTTCGCGAGAAACCCCACGATGGCCACGGGATGGATCACCCTCGCCTCGACCTTCACCCATTGATAACTTTGCGTGTCCACCCACAGCGTTCCTTCCATGCCGGTCAGCGCGCGCGTTTCGAGGTTCGGCGGCCGATAACCGGCTTTCGGCGTGGCCTTCAGCACGAACACGTGATGCGAGTCCACGGTGGTTTCGCCCATGGAGGAGAAGTCGAACGCCTTGGTGATCTCCATCATCATCGCGTGATCGCGGCGGCGTTCTTTTTCATATTGCGCGGTCCGGGACGCGCGGTCTGCGCTGGACTCGGCTTGCCGTCTTGCCATGGCCTGCTTCATCATCCGCTCCTGCTGGTGTTGCGCGCCATCGGACAAAGGATGGCCACCGATCGCGATCAAACGCCGGTACGGCGAGCCGAGCGCCATGGTAACGGCATACGTTTTGCTGCCGTTGCCTTGCCCGTCCTCCTCATGGAACCCGTATTCCGGGAACGCGGTCCAGTCTTGTTGCGTGGCCGCGATCGACTTCTGTACAATCGCCTGAACGTCCGGGCCAGGCTGAACCGCCGCGGGCGCCAGCATGGGCAGAATCGAAAACCACCGCGCCAGTCCGCGCATGTCTCCCAATTAGAGAGATCGCAAGCCGGCCGAGAGTTACCGGTTTCGTGGCCCTGGGGCTATCGCGGACCGAACTCCTTGACCATCCACTGATAAAACTCCGGCTGCTTCTCTTTGATGGCTTCGCGCGTGAATGGATCGCGCGCGGCGGAGCCGTGGAGGTACACCGAAGCCATCATGCCGAAGTATTCGATTGGGTTCGTCAACATGTAAGAGCCTGCGGGGAATTTGCCGCTGCCGCGAGCCTGCTCATAGAGCGCACGGATCTCGGCGTTCGCCAGTCCGTTGGGAAGCTTCTGGTCGTGATAGGCGTGCATCAGCTCATGCAGGATCACCGGTTTCTCCGGACTGTACGATAGCGACAGGAGAGTCACCGTCTTCGTCGTTCCTGAATAGGAGGCGTTATCGGCGGGGCCCGGCGAAGCGGCGAAAATCATCGGCACGGACATGAGGAACGCCTTCTGGTCCGGGTCGGTGACAGCTGCATCGACGATGTCGATCTGCCGGCGGATCCCGTTGACGATGTCATTGAGGTTGGCACGCGCCTGAATTGAGGTAATGTCGATCTCGACGCCCTTGATGTTAATGGTCTCTCGAGGACCGCGAGCAGCCGGCGGAACGACGGAAGCCTCGACCGGCAAGGGGCCAGTGTTAAGCGTCGCGGTGAACTTCGTCGCTCCGGAGGCTCCCAGGATTCCATCGCGCCCCGGGTCTCCACGAACAACCTCCACACTGCGAGTGAACGCGATCTGATCGCCGTCTCTGATTCCGTGAAAAGCGATAATGCGCCCGCCATCGGGCGTTTTGGTTTTGAAGTCGACGGTCTTGAAATCGGTGGTGTTGCCGTCGGCGGTTCCGTCGTAGATCGGGAACGGTCCGGTAAGGGTGGTCGTGAATCCGCTCGCTTCGTCGGCCGCCGCTTGGCTTACCGTACCTGTGACGGCTCCTTCCACGATCCTCAAGTTAATGGTCCACGGCGGGTAAGCGACCCCTTCCGTGACTACCCAATGGTCCGACGGCAGTTCGCGCGTAATCGTGAACTGGGGCGCGGCGTTGGTGCCGAACAGCCCTGTGCCTCCCATGCTTGCCTGGGTAATGAGCCGCGTTGAGCGGTTCAGAATAATGCGATCGCCGTCAATCGTGCCCGTGAAGGTGATCGCGCGAGCGTTATCGGGGCTATTCGCTTTGAAGGAGATGGAGCTGCCGTCGATCGAGCCCTCGTAGATATCGACTGGCCCGGGCAGCCCTCCATTCTGCCGCATCGTGCCGGTCAGCATCGCTCCGTCCTGCTTGAGTTGAACGGTCCAGGGAGCGTATGGCACGCCGGTGGCGACCCAGGTTCCCGTGACGTCAATCGATTGAGCGAATAGTTGCTCGACGCCGGACGACGCCAGCGCCAGAATTGCGATTACGAGCGACCGCGAAAAGGTCTTCATGGAGCCCTCCGTACGCTTTTAGGCAGAATGATAGCAATTTCGCGGTAGGTATAGAATCATTTAAGCTCTGTAACCTCGGGGAGGAAACATGACCTTTAGGCCCCTTTGCGCGGCCGTGCTTGCCGCGCTGCCCATCGCTTATTCGCAGACGATCCGCGTGGACGATGCGATGCTCAAGAACGCCGGCAAGTCTGGCGGCGAGTGGCTCACCTACGGACTCACTCCAGGCGAGACTCGTTATTCGACGCTGAACCAGATCAACGCGTCGAATGTTTCGCGGCTGGGGGTTGCGTGGTCG
>JASHRP010000175.1 GCA_030037375.1 Bryobacteraceae bacterium
CTCGCGCGATTTCCGCGCTGAACCATCCCAATATCTGCACGCTCCACGACGTCGGCCCGAACTACCTCGTGACCGAGCTGGTAGAGGGCGAGACATTGCGGGACTGGCTAAGGCGCGGGCCGGCCATGGAGCGGCGCCTGGAAGTCGGGAACCAGGTGTTGGATGCGCTCGCCGCGGCGCATCGCGCGGGGATTGTGCATCGCGACCTGAAACCGACCAACATCATGGTTCGTTTCGATGGTTACGTCAAAGTACTGGATTTCGGGCTGGCGAAGCGGTTGATTGCAGGCGCCTCTGCGGTGGGGCAAGAGACCCTCACCGATGCTCATAGCATTCCGGGTCAGATCGTGGGGACTGCGGCGTATATGTCCCCGGAACAGATCCGGGGAGAGGAAGTCGATCAGCGCACCGACTTATTCGCCTTCGGGATCCTGCTTCACGAAATCCTGACAGGCCTCCACCCCTGGAGGCGTACATCGGCTGTAGATACGATGCACGCGATTCTGCATGATGAGCCGGGTTCGATGGACACGATTTCCAGCGGCTTGGCGCCGATAGTAGCCAGGCTTCTGCGCAAGGATCCTGCGGACCGGTTCGCCTCTGCCGAAGAGGTTCGAAAGGCGCTTGCGGCCAGTGCCGCGGTTCGCGAGCCGGAACGCGCGGTCGAGACCGACCTGCCGCTAACCTCCATGGCAGTATTGCCGTTTCTTTTCCTTAGCGAAATCGAGGATCACAGAGCATACTCGCTGGGCTTTGCGGATGCGCTGATCACGACCCTGGGCAGTCTCGAAGAGGTCGCGGTGTTGCCAACCTCGGCGATCGTGAATTCTGTGCCCGGAATCGACCCGGCCCGCACTTGCCAGGATCTGGGTGTCCGGCGTGTGCTCCAAGGGAGCGTGCAGAGGCAGGGCAACCATTGGCGAGTCTCGACGCAACTTTACGACAGCACGACGCGAGGGGTCGTCTATGCCGAAAAACACGACTTTGTGAAGGAAAACGTGTTCGAGGTGCAGGACGAAATCGGCCGGCGGGTGGTGGAATCGCTGCAAATGCGGTGGAAGCGGGGAGCGCCGAAAGCCCGCGACCGTTACAGTAGCGACCCGGAAGCGTTCGAGGCGTTCATGGCCGGGCTTCGGGAAAGCTACTCGGACCGGCAGGAAATCCTGCGGAGCGCGGCGGAGCGCCTATCGAGAGCGGTTGAGCGGGACCCCGACTTTGCACTGGCGCATGCTACGCTCTCCTACGTTGCGATGCACCTCCATTGGGAGTTCGATTCGGACCCGGCATGGCAAGACAAGGCTGAATATCATTGCGAGCGCGCGCTTACGCTCGATCCGGAGCTGCCCGAGGGACACTCCGCCAGGGCGTTTATTTTGTGGAGCCCGGCGAAGAACTTCCAGCACAAAGAAGCGATCGCAGCGCTCGAAAAAGTATTGGCGGCGCAGCCGAATAACGAACGGGCTCACAACCGGATGGCCAATATCTGCTTGCATATTGGGCGATTCCGGGAGGCCCTCACCGCGCATGAGCGGGCGCGCCGGGCCAATCCCAAGACCCGTGCGAACAACCTGGAATTCATCCTGCTTTACAGTGGGGATTTCGGGCGCGCCGAAGAAGCCGGCCAGGCGTGGATTCGAGAAAAACCGGGGACCAAGTATGCGCTCTGGTATCACCCGCTGCCGGCGCTGATGCTCGGCGACCTGGATTCGGCCGAAGAGCGGCTGGCGGCGGGACTGAAGCTATACCCGGAAGAGCCTTTGATCGTCAGCGAGCAAGGGATGCTGCACGCCCGCCGCGGCGAGAGGGGCCCGGCGCTGGAGTGCATCCGCAAGGCGCAAGAATTTCCACACTCCTTTGGCCATACGCACCACACCTATCAACAAATCGCCGACGCTTACTCAGTGCTGGGCGAAACGGAGAGGGCTGTGGCGTGGTTGGAGCGCAGCGTGGAAACCGGGAACCCTTGCTGGCCTTTTTTCAAAGCAGATCCATACTTGGAGAACCTGAGGCCAACTCCCCGCTTTCAGCGGCTGGTCGCCGCGCTGGAGCGTGAATGGACGACTTTCAAGATCGAGAGATTGTAAGGCGATCCCTTCGGCCTAAGCTCCGGGGTCGTCGCCCGAGGGGCCGTAAATCGAAGGGACCTGTCCGCCCATCGGCCGGATGTACGTGCTCAGTTGGCCGCGGTGATGGATGGCGTCGAAGAAGAAGTACCACAAGAAGTCGCCGACAGGGGCTTCGCGATAGAGCTTTCCGTTGATCATCAGCCGAGCCTTGTTCTGCCAGTCGCTATCGTTCAGACGGCTAAAGCGCTCGCTGAGCGCTGCATATTGCTTGTGGAATTCGGAGATAATGGCCGCTGGGCTAGCTGGCGGAGCCTGCTCTGTCCAGTTCACGCTGCCCTCGTCGATGAGCGCGCAACATGCCTGCGTCTCACTGGCAAGCGTCCAGACAATCTCCGCGGCGGAGGGCGATCGCCCATGCGGGCGGTAGTCGAACCGGTCCGCAGGCATCCCGTGCAGGACGCTTACAAATGCGGGGTATTCTGCTTTTCTGCGGATTTCAAGAAATTCTCGCAAGCTCATCGGAGTTGCTCCTTTCTAGGGGAGCCGGCACAACAAGCCAGCTCCCGTCAGTGTTGATTACGTCTACGGTAGCGCGTTCGCAGCCCTCTCGAGTCACTGTTTCCTCGCCGTGCCGCTAATGGTAGAGCCGGACGTGGTGGCGATGAACCGCAACTCCTTGAAATCGTCGCCCGCGGTGCCAAAGAAGCTGATGGTCAACCCATAGCTGGGAATCGAAATCGTCTTGGTGAGTACGCACACGGTCATACCTTCGGGCGTGGTCTGCGGACTCAGGCTGTAGGTCGCCTTCCAAAACGCCGGTGGAAGGACCGTGCCGCCTGAACTTGCCTGGATGATGCCTTGTGCCTCTCCATTCCCGCCGTACAGAGTCTGGCCGGCCGCGGCGAAGGGCAATCCATTAAACGTCCCGGACACGTCGAAGCTGTAGGCGCCTTCGAGATCGCTGTTATTACATGGTTGAGCGCTGAGATGGGGCAGGATCATGCCCGCGATCCAGATGGTTGTGCAAACGGTGAGTTTTCTCATGACGGTTTTTTCTCCTTCTACATAGCCGAGCTGGTTCGTTTATGGTCGTTTCGAACGTCCTGCTCGCCCTTAATAACGGGAACCAGCTTCAGAAAGGGTCACCGGGCTGTGAGATTTTCCGCTAGAATTTTCTCCAGTGGAAACCGAAGCCCCCCAATCGATCACCGGACTCCTCACCGCTTGGGCCAACGGCGATGAGGCTGCGCTCCATGGTCTGATGCCCATGGTGTACCCGGAGCTCCGGCGCATCGCCCGAAAACATCTCGCCCGCGGATTCCGGACCGACACCATGGAGTCGGCGGCCTTGGTTAACGAGGCGTATCTCAAACTCGTGCGTGCGCACGACATTCATTGCGAAGGCCGGTTGCAGTTTTTTGCGCTGTGCGCGCAGATCATCCGGCGCATCATGGTGGACCACGCGCGCAACCGCTTGTATGCCAAGCGAGGCGGCGGCGCCGCGCAAGTCCCAATCGACGAAGGGCTCATCGAAGCGCCCGCCAAGGGCGTCGATGTGCTGGCCCTCGATGGGGCTCTCGCATCGTTGTCTAAAGTCGATCCGCGCAAGGGCCGGATTGTGGAACTAAGATACTTCGGGGGCCTGAGCGTGGAAGAGACGGCACAAGCCCTGGGAATTTCGCCGGAGACGGCAAAACGCGACTGGAAGATGGCCAAAGCGTGGTTGTTTCGGGAGCTTACCGGCCCGCGACACGGTCCGGCCGGTCCCGCGTGAATCCAATTGGATGCGTATTCCCCAACCCCGTCGAAGTGCAGCTTTTGAGCAGATCGCCTCCGCTCGTACGAAGCTCGGACAGGCGGAGCCGCGCTCACCGTTTCTCTGCTCCATGCAGAACTGCGAGTGTTAAGAGATGATTTAACAATGAGCTTTTTCGCAACCAAATGGATTCGTCGAGCCATGGCCGTAAATGCGTGCGTCATCGGCGCCGCTTTGTTCGCCGGCGAGAAAATCTCCGAGATCTCCGTCACCCAGCCCAAGGACCTTTTCCCCGAGAGCGTCACATCCCTAAAGGACGGCACGATCATCCTCGGCAGCGTCCCGGGCGGCGTCTATAAGATCATGCCTGGGCAGAAAGAAGTGAAGCCCTTCGTCGCAAGGGAAGGGAACGGCTTCACCACCGTGCTGGGTGTGTTCGCGGACGAGAAAGCGAGCACGCTGTGGCTTTGCAACACCGGTCCCGGAGTCCTCAAGTCGTTCGATCTCGCAACCGGGATGGCGAAAGGTTCCTATCCGATGCCGCAGGGCGCTGTGTGCAACGACATCGCGGTTGACGACAACGGCACGGCCTACGCCTCGGATACGGCGGGCGGCAAGCTTTTCATGTTGAAGAAGGGCGCGTCGGCCTTGGAGGAAGCCGCGGCCGATCCGCTCCTGGCAGGCGCGGACGGTCTCGCATTCGGCGATAAGACTACGTTGTATGTGAACAGCGTGACCGCGAGCAAGCTCCTCAGAGTCGATTTGGGTCCGGACGGAAAATCGAAGAAGGTTACCGAGCTGAAGCTGTCAAGCCCGTTGGGCGCTCCGGACGGTCTGCGCGCCATCGGAAAGAATAAGTTCGTGCAGGCCGAAAACGGCAACGCCGCGCGAATGGGCGGCCGGCTGGCGTTGGTCACGGTGGACCCCAAGACCAATATGGCGACCATTACGACTCTTAAAGAAGGGATGCTCGCAACGCCGGCGACCACCGCAACCAAAGGCTTGGCATGGGTGGTCGAAGGGAAACAGGACTATCGGAACGGAAAGAATAAGGGACAGGACCCGACGCCGTACAAGCTATACGCAGTCAAGCTGCCCTAGGCAGCATTTGACGTGGCTGCCTTTCTGACTAGCTTCCACGAAACCGGCCGCCTCGAGCCGACGCTTGACTCCCGAAAGGGCTGCGGCTTAAGCCGCGCCAACCTCAAACTCGATCGTGCGCACCTTCAGAGGGCGCGTAGCCTGGGGCGGCTCGAAGTGAAGTTCCAGCGTTTCCTT